>DASSJP010000693.1:0-3265 GCA_035691165.1 Rubrobacter sp. | reverse complement strand
CCTCGCGGTCCTCTAGAGCCTTCGTGGCGAAGATTCTGGACGGCAAGGCAGCAGCCTCCGAGGTCCGCTCGGAGGTAGCCTCCGAGGTCGCCGAGCTAGAGGAACGGGGCATGCCCGTACGGCTCGACGTAATACTTGTCGGCAAGGACCCGGCCTCCGTTACCTACGTCGCCTCCAAAGAGCGCGACAGCGAGGAGGTCGGGATAGAGTCAAGGGTCCACCGCTTCCCCGCGGAAGTCTCTCAAGCAGAACTCGCAGACCTCGTCGAGCAGTTGAACGAGGATACGGCGGTCTCCGGGTTCTTCATCCAGCTCCCGCTTCCCGATGGGCTTGACTCCATGCCCCTCATTTCACGCATAACCCCCGCGAAGGACGTGGACGGCCTGAGCCCCGAGAGCGCAGGAAGGCTCGCCGTCGGCCTGCCGAGCCTTCTGCCATGTACCCCGCACGGCATCATTCAGCTCCTGAAGCGAAACGGCGTGGAGCTAGCCGGACGCGAGGCCGTCGTCGTCGGACGCTCGAACCTGGTTGGCAAACCCCTCTCTCAGCTCCTCCTGCGCGAGAACGCGACCGTCACGGTCTGCCACTCTCGCACGCGTAATCTGATCGACGTCACCCGGAGGGCAGACGTGCTCGTCGTCGCGGCCGGCCAGAGGGAGATGGTCGGGGCTGAACACGTCAGGGAAGGCGCGGTTGTCGTTGATGTCGGCATACATCGCAAAGAAGAAGGTGGTCTCACAGGCGACGTGCGCTTCGAGGAGGTCGAGCCGGTGGCGTCCTACATCACGCCGGTTCCGGGCGGTGTCGGTCCGATGACGCGCGCCATGCTCCTCCACAACACGGTGAAGGCGGCACAGATGACGGAGGCTGCGAAGAGCGTATAAGTATCGCCTTGCCTTGAATGCGCTCCTTCGGTGCGCAGGATCAAGATTTGATGGCTGCGAATTCCTGGCTGCCCTTCGAGAGAAGTGACCTTGCGGGTTGCAAGCATTTTCGTGACCATGGTTCTCGTGTTGTTCGCGATACTCGCTGGGATTCGTGCTGCGGGCTCTTTAGAGGACCGCCGGCGAGGTGAATCGGGACAACCTCTCGACGATGGAGGATGCCTTCGTGCAGGCGGAGAAGAGATCAGCGTTCCGGCCCTGCTTGAGACGGCAGGAGAGATCAAGCGTGTCAGGAAAGTGGCGAAGCGGAGAGTCCCCTCCCAAGTTCGATTAGTCCGGTGGGGCGCTGGAACGGACTGTTGTTCTCTGAATCTGCGCTAAGATAGACCCGGTCTCTGAACGCAAGCCGGAGGAGGAACATGATATCCGAGGAGCAGGTGCGCCACGTGGCGAATCTGGCACGGCTGGGACTTACGGACGATGAGATAGCGAAGATGGGTACTCAGCTCGACGCGATCCTCGACAGCATAGAGAAGATCCGGGAGCTCGACCTCGCCGAGGTGCCGCCCACGGCGAACCCGCTGAACCTCTCGAACGTCTTCCGTCCCGACGAGCCGCGCCCCGAGCTTTCGCAGGAGGAGGCGCTCTCCCCTGCCCCCGAGCGCGTGGACGACCTCTTCGCCGTCCCGAGGATCGACTGAGATGGCCGGTAGCTTGCTCGACCTCACGGCCCACGAGGTCGCGAAGAAGATAGAGGCCGATGAGGTCTCGGTGCGCGAGGCCGCGGAGATCGCCAACGCGCGCGTCGATGAGGTCGAGGACGAGGTCAACTCCTTCGTGACGACGACGCCCGAGCTCGCGCTCGAACGCGCCGAGCGGGTAGACGCGAAGAACGGCGACCGCCGTCTCTGGGAGGGCGTCCCTCTCGTCGTCAAGGACGTACTCTCCACTCGCGGCGTGAGGACGACGTGCGGGTCGAAGATCCTGGAGAACTTCGAGCCCCTCTACGACGCCTCGGCTCTGCTGAACTTCGGCAGGGATCTCATCATGGTGGGCAAGGCCAACTGCGACGAGTTCGCGATGGGCTCATCGACGGAGAATTCTGCTTACGGATCCACGCGAAACCCGTGGGACCTCGACCGCGTGCCCGGCGGCTCCTCGGGCGGCTCGGCTGCGGCCGTCGCCGCCGGCGAGGGTTGGTGGGCGCTCGGGACGGACACTGGCGGCTCCGTACGCCAGCCTGCTGCCCTGTGCGGCATCGTCGGGCTCAAGCCAACCTACGGGCGGGTCTCGCGTCACGGTTTGATCGCCTTCGCCTCGTCCCTCGACGTGGTCGGGCCGATGACGCGCGACGTGCGCGACGCGGCGCTCCTCCTTCAAGCCATCGCTGGCCACGACCCGAACGACTCGACGAGCGCCAACCTCGAAGTCCCCGACTACCTGGCGGAGCTAGAAGACGGCGTGGAGGGACTGAGGATCGGGGTTGTCTCCGAGCTGATGGGTGAGGGGATCGAGCCAGGCGTGCGCGAGGTAGTCGAGAGGGTGGCCGGAGGTCTCGAAAGCGCCGGGGCCGAGGTGGGGGAGGCGAGCCTGCCACATTCGGGGTACGGGCTTCCAGCCTACTACATCATCGCTCCGGCTGAGGTTTCATCCAACCTCGCCCGCTTCGACGGCGTGCGATACGGTCTCAGAGTCCCTGCGGACGGCGTGCACGAGATGTATCGCAAGACTCGTGAGGCAGGGTTCGGGGATGAGGCGAAGCGAAGGATCATGCTCGGCACCTACGCCCTGTCATCCGGCTACTACGACGCTTACTATGCCCAGGCGCAGAAGGTGCGTACCAGGATCATCGAGGACTTCAGGGCGGCCTTCGCCCGCTACGATGTCCTTCTCTCGCCGACGGCTCCCTCCGTGGCGTTCAGGATCGGGGAGAAGGTAGACGACCCACTCGCCATGTACGCAAACGACATTTGCGCCGTCCCCGCGAACCTCGCAGGCATCCCTGCCATAAGCGTCCCCGGCGGCCTCTCGGAGAGGCTACCCGTTGGTGTCCAGCTCATGAGCGACCACTTCACAGAACCAAAGCTGCTGCGCGCGGCCCGCGCCGCCGAGGAAGTCGCGGACTTCGAGTTCACGCTGAAACCCTAGAGGGGAGATGGCTTCAAGGCGGGGCCTGCTGTCTTGTTGTTAGCCCGTAGCGGTTGCAGCAGGCGTCGTAGTTAGCGCATCTTCTTCGACAGGCCAGCCGCGAGCCCGGCGAGCGGACTATGGGCAGCGCCTGGCCTTGAAGAGAACCGACTATATAATCTTCTCCCTGTTGACTCTCGTCCGCCGGCGGTTCAGACCACCCTGTCGCTGGAGCGTCTGCCTCGCACCTCGAA
>DASSJP010000692.1:0-4340 GCA_035691165.1 Rubrobacter sp. | reverse complement strand
GAACAACGGAGATAGATCTTCCGGCAGCACCAGTGCAGGCGGCTCGACGGAACGTGTGAAGTACGGAAGTCCAGGTGGATAAGGACGCGCGTTATCACGCGGCGCCTCGTCCCAATCCTCGTCCGCCACGAGGAGCGCGGCTATCTCGGGCGGCTCGACGGACAGCACATCCGCGAGCATTCGGTAACCCTGCGCGAGATAGCCCTGAACCTCTCCGGCCTTCTCAGCCAGCCGTGGGGCATGGACCACCGGAACGTCGCCGTCCAGGCATTCGTAGCCTGGAGGAGCGGATTCCATTCTCTCCGGGGCTGCTACGGCGCTACCTGCGCGTCCCACCTGGCTCCGACCATGCCAGCCGTGTAGACATTGACTGCCCGCACGTAGGCGCGCGCCGCCGCCTCGACGACGTCCTGGGAGAGGCCGCGTCCGGCGTAATCGCCGCCTTCGAACTCAACGGAGACCCTGACCTCGCCGAGGGCGTCCTTGCCACCCGTCACGGCGTCGATGCGGAAGTCCGTCAAGCGGCCCTTTATGTTAGTCGCGGCGTCGATGGCGCGGAAGACCGCGTCCACGGGCCCCTCGCCCTCTGCCTCCGCCTCGAAGGTGCCGTGATCTGCGTGCGAGATGGTGACGGCGGCCCGGCTCTGGCGGCCTGTCGCTGCGACTACCCTGAACGACTCAAGGACGAACTTGCCCTCGAAGGAGCCGACCTCGTCTGCGGCTATGGCTTCTAGGTCTGCCGCGGTCACGGTCTTCTTGTGGTCCGCTATCTCCTTGAAGCGCGTGAAAGCCCGCTTGAGGACGTCGCCTTCGACGTAGTAGCCGAGTTCCTCGAGGGCGTCTTTCAGGGCGTGGCGGCCAGAGTGCTTGCCGAGGAAGATGTTCGTCCCTTCCAGTCCGATGTCCTTCGGCGTCATGATCTCGAACGTCCGGCGGTCCTTGAGCACCCCGTCCTGGTGTATCCCAGACTCGTGCAAGAAAGCGTTGCGACCGACTATGGCCTTGTTCGGAGGCACGTCGTAGCCCGTGATGTTCGAGACCATGCGGCTCGTGTTGGCGAGCTGGCGCGTCTCGACGCCGACCTCTGCGCCGTAGAAGTCAGAGCGCGTGGCGAGCGCCATCACGACCTCCTCCAAGGAGGCGTTCCCCGCCCGCTCCCCGATGCCGTTGACGGCCACCTCGATCTGGCCAGCACCGACCTCGACCCCGGCGAGCGAGTTCGCAACCGCCATCCCGAGGTCGTCGTGACAGTGCACCGAGAGGACGCGCTCCTTCAGAGCGGGTACCCGCTCTTGAAGCTCGGTCAGGAATGCCGCGAACTCGACGGGCGTCGTGTAGCCGACCGTGTCTGCGATGTTGACCACGTCTGCCCCGGCCTCGACTGCGGCGGCGACGACCTCGGACAGATACCCGATGTCTGTGCGCGTCGCGTCCATCGGAGAGAACTCGACGTTCTCGCACAGGTTCTTGGCGAAGGCGACCGCTTCGCCAGCCCTTTGAAGTATGTCCTCGCGGTTCGAGCGCATCTGGTGCTCGATGTGAAGGTCGCTTGTCCCGACGAAGGTGTGGATGCGTGGCCTCTCCGACCACTGCACGGCCTCCCATGCGCGTACGATGTCCTGTTCATGGATGCGGGCGAGACCGGCGATCCTCGGTCCCTTCACCTCGGATGCGATACGGCTGACCGACTCGAAGTCGCCTTCTGAAGTGATCGGGAAGCCTGCCTCTATTACGTCCACCTTCAGACGGGCGAGCTGGCGGGCGATCTCTACCTTCTCTTCTACGGACAGGGAGATGCCTGGCGATTGCTCTCCGTCGCGGAGGGTGGTGTCGAAGATCTCTACTCGACGCATATGTCTCATCGTCCTTCCTACGTTGTAAACGGAACTGCGGCTCTTCTTAGGAGATCGGTGGCCGCTGGGCGGGCCCGGCTAGAGACCGGGACGGATAATTCGCCCTGGGGCCACCCTGGTTAGTCGTAGGATGATGAGAGAGGAACGCACGTTGTTAACAGCTCACCTTCATGAAGGGTGGCAGTATCTCACTGCCTCGCTCCTTCCGCAACCTCGACGGCCACCGTCCAGTCGGCATACTCTTCCCACTCGCCGCGCGCGGCCTTGAAGTACAGTTCCTGCAGACGCTCGGCGACGGGCCCTATGCTGCCCGTCCCAATGGGACGGTCGTCCACCTCGACGACGGGTGCGATCTGGAACCCCGTACCACTGAGGAAGACTTCATCCGCAGCGTAAAGCTCCGTCCTGCCAACCTCGCGCTCGATGACCGGCATCTCCAGCTCTTTCTCGGCTAGCTCCATGACGGCGTCGCGCGTTATGCCCTCAAGGATGTCAGCGGTAACAGGCGGCGTTATGAGCTGGCCCTTCCTGACGAGGAAGATGTTGGCCGCGCTCGCCTCCGAGACCTGCCCGTCCTGGGTGAGGAAGATGGCGTCGTCGTAGCCTGCCATGTGTGCCTCATCCACCGCTAGCGCCGTGTTGACATACGAGCCCGTGCACTTGGCGCGCGCGGGTATGGCGTTGTCCGGCGTGCGCCGCCAGGATGAGACGCAGACCTTCAGGCCCGTTAGCTCTACGTAGTTGCCCATAGGGACCGTGAAGATGGAGAGTTCTGACTCCCCTTTCAGGTTCACCCCGACGGACTCTGCCGCCTTGAACGCCAGGGGCCTGATGTATGTATCCTCGCGCGGTGCGTTTCGCCTCAGAATCTCGAGCGTGATATCGCACAGTTCGTCTACGGAGCTCGGGAAATCTATGCGTAGCAGCCTGCAGGATTTTTCGAAGCGCTCGTAATGCTCGCGCATCTTGAGAACTTGCAGCGTCCCGCGTTCCTCGCTCCAGTACGCGCGTATACCCTCGAAGACGCCCGTACCGTAGTTCAGGGCGTGGGTTGCGGGGGAGAGGCGAATATCGCCCATCCTGATCAGCTCTCCGCCGTGGTAGGCCCACTCTGCGTCCGACGCCGCGAATGCTGTACGACTCATCTGTTATCACCTCCAGCGGGCGTCTCTATGCCCTCGGCTGCGAGCGCCCGCAGTTCCTGTCCAACCTTCTCGACCTGAGACTCGGCCTCCCTGCGGCGCATCGCGAGGAAGCTCGACCCCCCGGCCTTGTTCTCGAGCACCCAGTCCTTGGCCCACCTGCCACTCTGGATGTCCGCGAGGATGTTGCGCATCCTCTCCCTGGTTGCTTCGTCGATGATCTTCGGTCCCGCCGTGTAGTCGCCGTACTCGGCTGTGTTCGAGATCGAGTATCGCATCCCCGCCAGCCCACCCTCGTAGATGAGGTCGACGATCAACTTCAGCTCGTTTACGCACTCGTAGTACGCGAGCTCGGGCTGGTAGCCGGCTTCGACCAGCGTCTCGAACCCGGCTGTGAGGAGCGCGCTCAGCCCGCCGCACAGCACAGCCTGCTCGCCGAAGAGGTCGGTCTCCGTCTCTTCTGCGAAGGTCGTCTCGATGATCCCGGCTCGACCGCTCCCGATGCCGCGGGCGTAGGAGAGGATGACATCCCTCGCCTGTCCCGAGGCGTCGTTCTCCACGGCGAAGAGCGAGGGCATCCCCTTGCCCTCGACGTAGAGACGCCTGAGTACGTGGCCAGGTCCCTTCGGGGCTACGAGGCCGAGGTCTACTTCGGGGGGGACGACGATCTGGTTGAAGTGGATATTGAAGCCGTGGGCGAAGAGCATGAGGTCGCCCTCGGAGAGGTTCGGCCCGACCTCGGCCTCAAAGACGGCGGGCTGCTTCTCGTCGGGGAGGAGCATCATAATTACGTCCGCCCCTTGCACCGCCTCTGCAATTGTCTTCACCGGAAGGCCGTCCTGCTCGGCTTTCGGCCAGCTCTGCGAGCCCTCGTAGAGTCCGACGGTCACGTCGCAGCCCGACTCCTTCAGGTTCAGGGCGTGGGCGTGGCCCTGGCTGCCGTAACCCAGGATCGCGACTCTCCGGGTCGTGATCTCATTCCCTATATCTCCCTCGCGGTATACCCGTGCCATCTAAACTCCTCCCCGGACTTCCGGACGGGCCACAGGGCCCAGCCGAACGATGTCTTCTACGCTTTCACCCAGAGAGGCGAGGAAGTCCTCGATCTCCTGGGGCTCGCCTGACGCGACGACCATCCCGCCGTTCTCGTGGGCTTCGACGCCTGACTGTTCCGCCGCCGTGCGCCAGTCTCCGGACGTCCAGATCAGGGCTACCTCCACCGTCTCGGCAGGCCCTGCCTCCTTTACGTCTTCGAGGGCCGATATGAGGGCCGTGTAGCGCTGTGCGGACTCTGGCGTGCAGTCGAGAATGATGGTTGCCCGCATGCCGCCAGGCTCACGCCCTA
>DASSJP010000691.1:0-4139 GCA_035691165.1 Rubrobacter sp. | reverse complement strand
GCCATGGTCTCCGCCGTCGAACCTGACTTGGTCACGACGTTGACCCACGTCCCATCAGGATCTGCGACGTCGAGGATGGCGGAGAGCGTCACAGGGTCGGTGTTCTCCGCGAAGTGGATACGTGGACCGCGGCGCTCGGAGAGCACGTTGTAGTAGGGGTGGTTCAACGCCTTGTGCAGTGCCATCGGGCCGAGCGCCGAGCCCCCTATGCCGACGTGGATGAAGTCCGTCGCCGAGGTGGTCTGGATCTCCCCCGCCACACGTGCTGAAGCTTCGGCGTACTCACTTGTCTTCGGCAATCGCATGAAGCCGGGCGGATTACCGAGAAGCTCGTCCGCAGCCTCACGCAAACGAGGCCTTATCTCCTCCAGTTCTCCGCTTTGAAGACCGCCCTCCACTTCCACGAGGTTCTGGTAGTCGAAGGTGACTTCGGCCATGCTCGGGCTCCCATCTGTCGCGGTCTCTGTTACGGAGATAGTTTAGAACAGGGTATAATCTCCGGCCATCGTGGATTCATCCGCTGCACCCGCAACCGAGGTTATAGCCCGCCTGAAGGCGGGGTATCCCGACGCGCGCACCGAGCTGACCTGGACGAACCCTCTGGAGCTTTTGGTGGCGACTATCCTCTCCGCCCAGACGACCGACGTGCGGGTGAATCAGGTGACGGAGAGCCTCTTCGCGAAGTACCGCACGGCCGAAGACTACGCCGATTCCGCCCCGGACGAGCTGGAGACGGACATCCGCCCGACCGGCTTCTACCGCAATAAAGCCCGCTCCCTGCGTGGCATGGCCCGCGCCCTCGTGGAGGAGCACGGGGGAGAGGTTCCACGCACGATGCCCGAACTCGTGGCACTGCCCGGCGTCGGCAGAAAGACGGCCAACGTGGTTCTCGGAAACGCTTTCGGTGTGAACGAGGGCATCGTCGTGGACACCCACGTACGTCGCGTTTCCAACAGGCTCGGCCTCACAGAGAGCCAGGATCCCGTGAAGATAGAGCAGGACTTGATGGGAATAGTCCCGGAAGAAGACTGGACTATCTTCTCCCACCTTCTGATCTTGCACGGGCGCCGCGTATGCAAGGCTCGCAAACCCGACTGCCCTAACTGCGTCCTCAACGACATCTGCCCTTCGGCTGATTTGTAGAGTATCTACGATAGCGGTGCAATATAGCGGAACATCACCCAGAAATGGCATGCGCTTCCCGCCATGACGAAGAGGTGCCACAGTTCGTGGAACCCGAATACACCAGGCGCCAGGTTGGGGCGCTTGAGGCCGTAGATCAGGGCTCCGGCGCTGTAGACGAGACCGCCGCCCAAGATCCAGGCTATCCCGCCTGGCGGTATCGCCCTGAAGATGGCCGAGGCGGCGATGACGGCGAGCCAGCCCAACGCCAGATAGAGTCCCACCGAGAGCCAGCGCGGGGCGTCCATCCACAAGAGCTTGAGCCCGACGCCGCACAGCGCCAGAATCCAGACGAGGCTGAGCAACCACACCCGCCAGCCACCCTCCAGGGCGAGCACACAGATGGGGGTGTAAGTGCCCGCAATGAGGATGAAGATGGTCATGTGATCCAACCTTCTCAACCTCGCGACAGCGACCGACGAGAGCGGCAGGAGGTGGTAGAGGGCGCTCGCTGCGTACAACGCGATTAGACTGCAACCGAAGATGCCGAAGGCCACGAACTGGTCCACCCGCCCCGCGTCCGCCGCTATCGTCAGCAGCACGATCAACGCGACCACCGCGAGCAATGCCCCCGCCAGATGGGTGAGCCCGCTGACGGGCTCTCGTAACCTTTTATTCATTCCTCCGCCGCGTGTCGCTTCCAGCCGGTGATTGAACATCTTGCACCACCCGGACGATGATAGCCAATCCGCCCCGAGGATAGATCTTCGGCCAGGAGATCGTATAATCTCCACAAATAGGATCGCGAGGGGGCATGGCAGAGCGGACGAATGCGCTGGTCTTGAAAACCAGAGGCGGTAAAACGCCCGAAGGTTCGAATCCTTCTGCCCCCGCTTGCAGGCCCCACATCACGAACAAAATTCCCTCGACGTTAATTCTGTTAAAAATTGTTAAGATAATAGAGACTTTTGCGTTTGGATTCTGTACACTGTGGGTAACTTCTCAGATGGAGAAGACAAGTGCAGGCCGCTTGGTAGATGGAGTAAACAGAAGGAGGACTGGATGAAGAGGGCAACTTTTCTGGCTACGGCCGCTCTCCTGGCCATGCTGGTCCTGATGCCGATGGCGATGGCTCAGGACACAACCATGATGGGCGGAGAGACGACGATGGTTTCCGGACAGGAGGCTCCGAAGGTTCCGCCGAGCGGTGGTCCTGCCATCCTTCTGCCGGCGGCCGCGCTGCTTCTTGGGTCGGGCATTCTGACCTACGCGATCCTGCGGCGCAGGTAGTAATAACCAACTAGAGTGTCAATGGGCCGGCCCGTTCGCGGGCCGGCTCTTCTGGAGCCGGGGGAGAGCCTGCACTTTCCTGGCTCTCCTTTCGCAGCCGTCGGGGCACCGGCGGTCTTTTCGTGCGGGTAGCTACGAGTGGTGTGCGACCCAAGAAGGCAGCAGCGCACATTCCACAAGGCGACATGACTCCGACGAACGGTGAGTTGTCCAGAACTCGAACCTATAGATCAAGAGTCTTTGCCGACGGGTTTTCAGCGCATTTCGGAGCGTTGCGGATCTGGCTTAATAACGCTAAATTCTCCACGTCGGTGTCTCGGGGAGTTTCGTGTTGTAGCGTCCGGTCAGTGCAAAACCAGTGTCAGCTTGAAGGCCGTTCTGATCCGCTTATCGCACTGAGATCCCAAGCCTTTGTGGGCTCATCAAGGTCGCAGTATTGAACATCGCCTCTGGGTAGTTTTAGGACGGTTAGGAGCCATTCATCGAGTCCGCGACGAGTTCTTTAGCGGGCTGGTGAGATTTCGGACGCGAGTTGTTGGAGAGGCTCGAAGCAAAATTCGAGCGCATTCGTCCGGCCCTGATCGCGGAGTTGCGAAGAGAAATCTCGAAAAGAAATCTAAGAAATGCACATGTAATAGGCTGCATAACTCTAGCCTTCGCGTATGGCCGTGTAATTCTTCTTAAGGTATAGCTCCACGTCAACCACGATGGATGAAAAACCTCGGAATCAAGGCACTTGCCTCATCCGCCGATAGCGGCTCGGAGAAGTAGTATCCCTGTCCCAATTCGCACCCAAGCGCTCGTAACAACTCCGCTTGCCCAGTGGTCTCGATGCCCTCAGCGACTGCTTGCATGCCCATCGCACGGGCTAGACTAACCACTGCTTCTACGATTGCCGTGTCCTCCGGGTTTTTCCCCAACCCGTCGACGAAGGATTTGTCTACCTTCAGCGCGTTCACCGGGAAGCGTTTGAGGTAGGCGAGGTTTGAGTAACCGGTGCCAAAGTCGTCTACAGCGATCCCGACCCCGAGGTCCTTGAACCTCCCAAGCACGTCTACGCTGTGTTCGGCGTCCCCCATTAGCATGCTCTCGGTGATCTCCAGAACCAGGCTGCCCGGGGACAGCCCGGTTTTCTCGAGAGCTCGGACGACCTGCTCGACGAGTACATCCGGACGCTGCAACTGCCTCGCCGAGACGTTCACGGTCATCGTAAGGGGGGTATTCGCGGGGTGACGCTCTTGCCACGCTTTGGCCTGCTGACAGGCTTCTTCGAGCACCAGGTTTCCGATCTGCACGATCAGACCCGTGTCCTCGGCAACCGAGAGGAAAGCTATGGGAGGGATCGGACCACGCTCGGGATGCATCCAGCGCACCAGGGCCTCCCATCCTGCGATCCTGCCAGTCGAAAGCTCTAGTTGGGGCTGGTAGTGGACGGCGAACTCTCCTCGCTCGATTGCTCCTCTGAGATCTGCCTCGAGATTCAAGCGCTCTAGGGCAGCGATGTTCATGTAGGGATCGAACAGCGCGTAGGTAGCCTTGCCACTAGCCTTGGCCTGATACAGAGCCACATCCGCGTTGCGCAAGAGGTCGGTGGGCCGCTCACGGTCGGAGGTGCCAAGGGCGATACCGATGCTTGTGTTGACGAACACCTCGCGGGATTCGAGGGTGAAGGGCGCCGAAAGCGTCCGCGTGATATGGTCGGCTACCCGCACGGCGTCGCTAGCGTC
>DASSJP010000690.1:0-2103 GCA_035691165.1 Rubrobacter sp. | reverse complement strand
AAAACAGCCACCTGATACCCGTCCACCGCGGTCGTACACCTTCGAGGCTCTGCCGAGAACGCAGCCCACAGACCCTGAAACGAGCGCCTCGGTCACGTTCCCTGTGAGCGGGCTTGCCGCGGGAAAGTACCTCGTCAGGGTGCGGGTAGACGGCGCGGAGAGCCTGCTCGAGACGGACACCTCAGGCGAATACACCGCTCCGGAGGTGGATATCCCGTGAGCGATCAACAGACGATGACCTGGTATGAAGCCAACCAGCGCCAGCTCACCGCGGCCCTCCGTCCCGTACGGGAAGCGCTGGATCGTCATGCCGGGAAGGACGATGCCGGTCCGGTTCCACCAAGACAGAAAATAGATTCCGACGCGTTCGAGCCGCCGCCTGCGCTGGAGACATTGTGCGCGATGTTCGGCCTCTCGACATTCGAGCGCGACGTGGTGCTCCTTTGCGCCGGCGTGGAGCTCGACTCGGCCTTCGCCGCGTGCTGCGCCGCAGCCCAGGACGGCGCCGGTCCTCCCACGTTCGGTCTCGCCCTGGCGGCGCTCCCTGACGCGCACTGGAGCGCCCTCAATCCCGCCTCCCCGCTGCGGCGCTGGCGGCTCATTGAGGTCGGCTCGGGAGAGACGCTGACCACGAGCCCGCTGCGCATCAGCGAGCGTGTGCTGCATTACCTCGCAGGGGTACAGCACCTGGACGAGAGCCTTGAAGGATACCTGGCGCCCGTGCGCGTACCGACCGAGCTGCCGCCGTCGCAACACGCTCTGGCACAGAGGATAACGGACCTGTGGTCGGGCAGGGATGAAATACTACCCGTCATACAGCTCAGTGGAAGCGAGGGCTCAGGCAAGGAGACCGTGGCCGCCGCGGCATGCGCGGCACTCGGGCTCGGGCTGTACGCCATGCGGGCCGAGGACATCCCTTCATCCCCTGCTGAGCGCGAGGCCCTGAGCAGGCTATGGGAGCGCGAGGCCCTATTGGGTCGGGGAGCCCTGCTGGTGGACTGCGACAGGATAGAGGGAGCCGAGCTCGCGCGGGCCCCGATCCCGTTCGTCGAGAGCGCGCAGGGCATGGTCTTCGTCACGTCCGTCGAGCCCGTCAGGCTGCCCAGGCGCAGGATCGTCCGCCTGGACGTCCTCGGGCCAAGCCCCGCCGAGCAGCGTAGCCTGTGGCAGAGCGTCCTCGGGCCTTCGGCAGCCGAGTTGAACGGGAAGCTGGGGGAGATCACAAGCCAGTTCTCTCTGGGTCCTCAGGGTATCCACGCCGCAGGAATCGAAGCACTCGACGCCGTCTCCAACCGGCCCGAGAAGGAGCTCGGGGCCATGCTCTGGGAGGCCTGCCGGTCACAGGCCCGTACCCACCTGGACGACCTGGCAGGGCGTATCGAGTCCGCCGCCGCGTGGGAAGACCTCGTCCTTCCCGAGACCCAGAAGGACGCGCTGAGAGAGATCGTGGCCAACGTCCGCCAGCGCGCGAGGGTATACGAGGCCTGGGGCTTCGCAAGGAAGGGGGCGCGGGGGTTGGGGATCAGCGCCCTCTTCGCAGGGGCGTCGGGCACGGGGAAGACGATGGCCGCCGAGGTACTCGCGGGCGAGCTGCGGCTGGACCTCTACCGCATAGACCTCAGCCAGGTGGTGAGCAAGTACATAGGCGAGACCGAGAAGAACCTCAGGCGCGTCTTCGACGCGGCGGAGGAGGGCGGGGCCGTGCTGCTCTTCGACGAGGCGGACGCCCTCTTCGGCAAACGCAGCGAGGTCAAAGACAGCCACGACCGCTACGCCAACATCGAGGTCAGCTACCTGCTGCAGCGCATGGAGTCGTACAGGGGTCTCGCCATCCTCACCACCAACATGAAGGGAGAGCTCGACTCCGCGTTCCTCAGGCGCCTCAGGTTCGTCGTACGCTTCCCCTTCCCCGACGCCTCCCAGCGGGCCAGGATCTGGGAGCGCATCTTCCCACCCGACACACCCACCGAAGATCTGGACGTGGACAAGCTCTCCAGGCTGAACGTCGCAGGAGGCAACATACGCAACATCGCGCTGCAATCGGCCTTCCTTGCTGCGGACGAGGGTGAGCCCGTGCGCATGGCGCATCTCCTGCGGGCCGCC
>DASSJP010000689.1:0-4045 GCA_035691165.1 Rubrobacter sp. | reverse complement strand
CCCTGCGCGCGAAGGTCCTAAACCGCCTTCCAACCGATACCACCATCCACTGGCACGGCCTCCCCGTGCCAAACGCCATGGACGGCGTGCCGCACATCACGCAGCCACCAATAAAGAGCGGGGAGGACTTCACCTACGCGTTCGTCGTGCCCACCGCTGGCACCTACGTATACCACTCCCACGTGGGGCTCCAACTAGACAGGGGTCTCTACGGGCCTCTGATCGTGGAGCCAAAGAATGAAGCCCTCGAATACGACCGCGAGTACGTCCTGCTCCTCGACGACTGGCTAGACGGCATATCCGGGACGCCCGAGGACACGCTCAAAGCACTACAAGCCAGCGGAGGCGGCATGGGCGAAGGCATGATGGGTGGAGGACGAGGGCAGGGAGGTTCTGGTCCATCAGGCGCCGTGGACTATCCGCTGTACCTCATAAATGGCCGCGCTCCGAACGAGCCCGAGACTCTGGACGTCCGCCGCGGGGAGAAGGTGAGGTTGCGCTTTATCAACCCCTCCGGCGAGACTACCTTCCGCTTCGCCGTCGGTGGGCACAAGTTGACCATCACCCATTCAGACGGCCAGCCCGTCGAACGCGTCGAGGTGGACGCGGTGAGGATAGGACCGGGCGAGCGCTACGATGTGATGGTCGAAGCCACCAACCCCGGCGTCTGGCAGGTCGCCGCGGCTCCCGAGGGCAAGAACGGGTCGGCTCGCGCCATCCTCCGCTATGAGGAAAGCAGCCGGTCCTCACCGCCACCGACAAACCACCTACCGCAGGAACTCTCTGGCAGGCTCCTCTCCTACGGCGACCTGCGCACTACAAGGCAAGACGTCTTCCCATCGGATAGGCTTTTCGGAGGTCCCGATCGCACGCTAGACCTCACCCTCTCGGGCGGCATGGGCAACTATGTATGGACCATAAACGGACAAGCCTACCCCGACGCAGATCCACTGGAGGTAAACAAAGGGGAGTGGGTGCGGGTTCACCTCACCAACCAGAGCATGATGGCACACCCTATGCACCTGCACGGCCACTTCTTTGAACTCCTAAACGGCACGGGAAGGGGGCCGTTCAAGGATACGGTGCTCGTCGAGCCCCACATGGGAGAGGCAGCTTTCGACTTCGTGGCGGATAACCCGGGAGATTGGCTCTTCCACTGCCACATCGTCTACCACATGGAGAGCGGCATGGCCCGGGTGCTCTCTTATCGGGACCGCTGAGGGCGATCAGCAGGATAGATCTACCGGTGGCCACCTGGCGTTGGGTGTTGTCACTGCTAGTGATGTACTATATCGACAGATAGTAATAGAATGGAGGTAGATGGCATGTCCAAACCGATAGACGTGACGGCGAGCAACTTCGAGTACCCACGAGCCTCACCTATCCATTCCCAAAGAGGTCGCCTGAATGTGCGCTAGGGAGCGTTGGGCAGGCGTAAAACGAGCAGCTTCGTCTCCTCCGCTCGCCCCGATACCTCAAGTGGATACATCTGAGCCTGGTTCCTAGAGAGGAGGCGACCGAATATGCAGGACGCCAAGGCGAAGGTCGCCAAGCTACACGTCAACGGCCACTACGAGATCGCCAAGGCGCCTTGCGCTACCGATTACGTGTGGGTGCCCGGAGAGGAAGAGGTAGAGAAGCGCCTCCTGGATGAGGTTCTTCATCCTTGGCACGCAGCGTATGCCGAGTGGGTAAAGGAAGAGCGGGCCTACCCCGAAGAGCAGGCACGGATGCAGATGGAGGCGCTGTAAAGACCTCCGAAGGTAAGAGGAGCGGAGCCGGCCCCTTCGCACTACCCCTCGTGCTTGGAGAGCCCAAGCGATGCATTTCAAGGAGACTGGATCGACAAAGAACAAAGAGAGATCACGCATCACATCTGACTACATCGACCTTCACCACTCCAGGGCCGACTGGAGGAGCCCAGCGCCAGACTTCTCTCGTGCCTCGCCGACCAAGAAACGACCCAGATCGACTGATAGAGGGATTGGTCAAATCGAGTCTCGGCATGAGGACCACATGGAGATACTACCTAGCCTAGATGGGTAGGAAAGAGAACCTCGGGAGCGCTTTGTAAGCCGGTATGGCACCGCGAGCGATCCTCCAGAGGCACAGACTAGCGCGGCCCCTATTGGACTAGTGGTTCTTGGTCCAGTGGTCCGGCGGCGACCTGTCCCCCTCCCGTCGCCGCCCGAGTTGCCGGAGAGAGGAGGCGTCATGATCGCCATGGCCGACCTACTGGAAGACTACGAGGCGGGGTACTTGGGACCCGCGGCGACGCTGGAGCTGTTCGCCGAGCTGGTCCGCACGGGGTGGGCCTGGGAGCTCAGGGAGCCCTACCCCCACACGGCACACCGCCTCGTCGAGGCTGGATACATCACGCCCGCGGGCAAGATAACCGACGAGGGCCGATCGTCGGCGCTCGACGAAGGGAGGGAGGGTTCCCCCTGCGACGGATAGTACGCGCCTTCGACGAGCCCACCCCCGGACCGGGCGCGGTCACGAACGTCTGAAGCGAGGATGCTGCGCGGCGAGACGGCAATGCGCAGCAGCTGAAGGCGGCCGTGCCGTACGATCTGATCAGCAGTCCCCCGTGTCCGCGGCTGTAGCCGACCCTGAGCCCGCCCTCGGGCTGGTCGTTGGGGGTTGCGGTCCTGTGTGGGTGGGGATATAGCTGCGGCTTGAGATCTTGAAGTGCCGGCTTGTTCGCATTTAGGCAGGATTGATCAGAACAACCATCAAAGTGGGTCATGGCAGGATACCTCTCTGGCTGTACGCTCTCTGATATGAAGGACCTGATGAGGGAACTAACTCGAAGCCGACAAAAGGAGATCCAGCCATGATGAACGGCGGTAGACCCAACATACTCGTCCTGGGCGGGGGGTTCGGTGGGCTTGAGGCGGCCTTCTATTTGCGCATGAAGCTCGAAGAGAGGGCCGACATCACCCTGGTTTCCGACAGGGATTATTTCCTGTTCAAGCCGAACACAATCTACATACCCTTCGGTCTCGATCCAGAGAAACTGAAGATCGGGCTCGAACGTCCTACCCGTCGCAAGAAGATCGCGTTTGTCAAGGACAGGGTGCGGGAAGTGGACCCCGACGCGAAGAGAGTCTCGACCGAAGGCAAGGAACTGTCCTACGATTTCTTGGTGGTTGCCACCGGCGCGAACATGCGCCCCGAGGAGGTGCCTGGCCTCAAGGAGAACGCCGAAACCATCTGGACGCCACGGGAGATGCTCAAGCTGCGCCTTGCCCTCTACGATCTGCTCGAAACGGCGCGGGAAGGCCACAACAGGCGCGTGCTCTTCCTGGTCGCTCCTAATAACAAGTGCGCCGGACCCTTGTACGAGCTCGTCTTCATGCTGGACACCTGGCTCAGGCGCAAGAAGGTGCGCGCCAACGTGGATCTCACCTGGTCCACCTACGAGCAGAGCTACATCCAGGCCTTCGGCCCACGGTTGCACGATGTAGTGACCAGGGAGTTCGAGCGTAGGGTGGTTGCAGGTCATACAGGGTACGTCGCCGAGCAGGTGGAGGACGGAGAAGTCCGCTACGCGAACGGCGAGGTTCTGCCTTACGATCTCCTTGTCACTTTCTCCCCTTACATTGCGGAGGTGACCTACCCCACGTTTCCGGGTGATGATCGGGGCTTCATTCAGACCGCTCTCGGGAGCAGGCAGGTCGTCGGCCATCCCGACATCTTCGCTGTCGGTGACGCCGGGGACTTCCCTGTCAAGCAGGCCTTCCTCGCCTTCCTGCAGGCCGACGCAGCCGCCGAGCACCTCTCCGCCAGGATACTCGGCGCAGAGCCCGAGATCGCCTTCGAGCCGATCAGCATGTGCGTGATGGAGCAGTTCGACAAGGCGACCTTCGCCCAGGTACCTCTGAGACTCACGGGTGCTCCGGAGAAGTACATAGAGGTAGATCCCGAAGCGATAGATGCCTACAAGGTCGGATCCTACGCGGCGTGGCGGCTGGGAAAGAAGGCCCTTGGCTACTACCTGCCATTCCGGTTCGCGCTCGGCAACCCGTTCCACGCCGGGATG
>DASSJP010000688.1:0-8645 GCA_035691165.1 Rubrobacter sp. | reverse complement strand
CTGCGATCAGAAACGACAACAGGAAGTCGGCGGCCGCGGTGTAGTCAAGAGTACCCATCGCATGAACTACCGAAGGATAGCGACGTTCTAGATCTACCTCAGTGGAGTCAGGAGGTCCCCGGTGATAAGCCACGGGACTTCTATCGATTAGAGTATTCGGCTTACCTATGCTGAATTGTAAGAGCCGACGAGCGGACTTGAACCGCTGACCTCATCTCATTACGAGCTTAAATCAGCTCGCTCCCCTTCACACGAGTGTGTCCGGCCAACGGGCCGTCTTGCGAGCATTCTCGATCATCTCTGACGCCGTCTTGTCTAGTGGATGCCGGCCCGTGCCAGTCGGGTTGCAGTAAAGGGGCCGGGCAGCGTATCTCGGCTCTCGCTTCTCGCCCACAAAAACCGTTGTTTTGCAGGGATTTTAGAGTGGGCGATGCTGGGTTCGAACCAGCGACCTCCTCCTTGTAAGGGAGGCGCTCTACCCCTGAGCTAATCGCCCACGAATGTACCCCGACGTGGTGCCCCCAACGGGATTCGAACCCGTGCCGCCGCCTTGAAAGGGCGGTGTCCTGGGCCTCTAGACGATGGGGGCTCACGAGCCGAACAGGGTCCGAGGACCGCTACCTGTTTCGCCGCCGAGAGTTTAGCAGATCGTTCCTGTGATGAGGGTATTCACCGCAAGATACGTGAGCCAGGTAGGGATCGAACCTACGACACGAGGATTAAAAGTCCCCTGCTCTACCACTGAGCTACTGGCCCGAATGTGGCCAGATTTTATCAGTAAGCAAACGGTAAACCAACGTAGTCTCCCTTCCCTCAAACCCCATCAACAGGAGATTTGGCAGGCGGATAGCGCGAACGGTATGTAGAGAATCGAGCTGGGGTTTCCAGACCGCCGCATACAGATGCGCTGTTCGAATGTGCGACACTGGATAGTCTTTGTTACCCCTGGTCTTGAAGCGATCCGAACCTGGCCCACAAGATATTGTAGACCGGCGAAAAAATAGCCGTCCGGTATTACGTTTCTGCGTACTCTCGTTCAATATAGCGGGCTAATTGAATAGCGTGATGTCAGTGCCGATGACGAGCAGGGTAACTCGTTGGAGGGGGGAATGGCATGACAATGAAGTACGTGGCGGGGATGTTCCTGGCTGCAATTTTGGCGATGGCGGCGGCAACCATCGTCTCGACCTTTTCGCTGCAGAGAGCGGATGCCGGTTACGCCACCGCAAAGACCTGCAGCGGCGACACCATCAGATTGACCGATGCGGAAGAGCGTGTATTGAGGCTTCACAACCACGCCCGCGCCGCACACGGATTAAGGGCTCTATGCGTACAACCTGACCTGACCAGGGCTGCCCGCGCCCACTCACAAGAGATGCTCGACAAAGACTATGCGACCCACGAATCCTACGACGGCGAGACTGTAAGACACCGCCTGGCGAGTTTCGGATACACCTTCGATGGTTATTCCTACTACGCCTACGGTGAGAACATCGCCTGGGGCTGCCGTTCCAGCGGGTCCCCGGGCTCCATATTCGATTGGTGGATGCACAGCCCCGGCCACAGAGGCAACATCCTCGACAAGAGATACCGTCAGGTGGGTATAGGCGTCCGCGCGGGAAAATTCAGGACCTGCAATAACGCCGCAACGTATACGGTGGACTTCGGGACCAGGCGGCGCTAGCTGACAGCTTTAATGCAGGAAGTGGCGCCGCCCGGTAAACACCATCGCCAGGCCGTGATGGTTCGCCGCCTCCACGACCTCATCGTCGCGCACGGAGCCGCCTGGTTGTATGACAGCCTGAATACCGGCCTCAGCAAGCGTCTCCACACCGTCGGCGAAAGGGAAGAAGGCGTCGCTCGCGGCTGCGGCTCCCTCTGCCCTCTCACCAGCCTTCTTCACGGCGATCCCCGATGAGTCCACCCTGCTCATCTGTCCCGCTCCGACACCGACCGTGGCCCCGTCTCTGGCGAGGACTATCGCGTTGCTCTTGACCACGCGGGCTACGCGCCAGGCGAAGAGGAGGTCGCTCATCTGTCGCGGCGAAGGGTGCGCTTCGGTAACGACCCTGTACCCAGAGTCGTCCTCGACGGCGTCCGCCTCCTGGAGCAGAACCCCACCCGTTACGTGCTTCGCTGTGAAGGCGGGTCTGGCGAGCGGGCCTGCTGAGAGCACCCTCACGTTCGGCCTGGTGGAGAAGACGTCCCTGGCCTCTTCCGTGAAGCCCGGGGCGACCAGGATCTCTGTGAACACCCTGGATATCTCGGCCGCGAGTTCTCCATCTACCTCGCCGCCGAGCGCCACGATGCCCCCGTACGCGGACTGCGGGTCCGAGGCCAGCGCCTTGCGGTACGCATCCGCCACAGACTCCCCGATAGCGGCGCCGCAGGGATTAGCGTGCTTCACGATGACGGCGGCGTTGACATCGAGGACGGTCAGGTCGACCAGAAGCGTGCGGGCGGCGTCAAGATCGTAGAGGTTGTTGAAGGAGATCTCACGCCCCTGCAGCTTCTCCACACCACCGAGCAGATGTTCAGCACCATCCTCAGCGTAGTACGACGCAGCCTGGTGCGGGTTCTCCCCGTAGCGCAGCCCCGAGATTCTCTCGTAGTTGACCGTACGATGTTCAGGGAAGGTCCCGTTTTGTCCTGATGCGACCTCTCCCTCGACCCGCTCACCGAGCCAGCCGGAGATCGCCGCGTCGTACCCGGCCGTACGCCGAAACGCCGCGAGCGCCAGGCGGCGGCGCGTCTCCTCAGAGACCTGTCCTTCCGTCTCCAGCTCAGCCAGTACCTCGTCGTAGAACTCAGGCGAGGGGACGACCGTTACGGACTTGAAATTCTTCGCGGCGGCACGCAGCATCGCGGGCCCCCCGATATCTATCTGTTCGATCGCCTCCTTCTCCTGAGCGCCGCCGGCGACGGTCTCCTCGAACGGATAGAGGTTGATACAGACCAGGTCGATCGGGCCTATGTCCTGCTCGACGAGTTCGGTAACGTGGTCGGGGTCTTCGAGGTCGGCGAGGATGCCGCCGTGGATCCTGGGGTGCAGCGTCTTGACCCGTCCGCCGAGTATCTCGGGCGCGCCCGTTACGTCAGAGACAGGCACGACGGTCAAGCCTGCCTCGGAGAGCGCCCTCGCGGTGCCGCCAGTCGAGATGATCTCGAACCCCATCTCGGAGAGCCGCCGCGCGAACTCAGCAACCCCCTGCTTGTCCGAGACCGAGACCAGAGCGCGACGCTTCATACCTTCACCCTCCCCAGGAAGTAGTCTGCGACCGCCCCGACGAGAAGCCTGTGCTCCACGGGATGCAGCCGCTCCAGCAACGTGTCCTTCGTATCCTCCGCAAAGATAGGCACTCTCTCCTGCGCGACGACCGGTCCCGCGTCCACTTCCTCGACCATGAAATGCACCGTCACCCCCGTCTCATCGACCCCCGCCTCCAGCGCACGCTCCACGGCTCGAAGCCCGCGGAACTCGGGCAGAAGCGAGGGATGAACGTTCAACACGGCAGGGAAGAGATCCAGGAAGACAGGCGAGAGCACCCGCATGTATCCCGCCCCCACCACGAGCCCGACGTCGTGGACCCCGATCCTGGCCGCGAGCTCCCTGTCGTAGTCCTCCCTGCTGACGAACCCGGCGGGGTCAACGTGCTCGACAGGCACGCCGGCCCGCCGCGCCCGTTCGAATGCAAATGCCTCTTTCTTGTCCCCTGCGACCACGGCGACGTTCTCAGGATAGGCGTCGAGCAAAGCCTGCAGGTTCGTCCCTGAACCCGAAGCCAGCACGGCGAAGCGCGAGCCTTCGGGCAGCCGCTCAGACAAACTCGACGCCCCTATCCTCGACAACCTCCCCGATCCGCCAGGCCCCGCAACCAGCTCCCCGCAAGGCTTCGAGCCCCTGCTCTGCTTGTTCGGGCGGCACGACCGCGCAGAAGCCCACGCCGAGGTTGAAGACTCTGCGCATCTCGCCCTCGGGCACGCCGCCGAGCGACCGTATGAGATCGAAGACAGCCGGTTCTTCCCAGGAACCGGCGTCAAGCCTCGCCCCGAGCCCTCCGAGCGAGCGCGGCAGGTTCCCGACGAGCCCGCCTCCCGTCACGTGCGCCATCCCCCGTATCTCGACAGCCCCGCGCAACGCCTCCACCTCCCGTACGTAGGCGCGGTGCGGCTCAAGGTAGACTTCTCCGACGGGCCGGTCCAGGCCCTCCGGCTGGTCCGAATAGGAGACTCCGGCGTCAGCGAGCACCTTGCGGGCCAGCGTGTAGCCGTTGGTATGCAGTCCGCTGGAAGCCAGGCCGAGCACGGCGTCGCCTGGTCTGACTTCCTCACCGCTGACGACCTCGCCGCCCTCGCGCGCGCCGACGCACACGCCGACGACCTCGAAATCTCCCTCGCCGTAGATCCCCGGCATCTCCGCGGTCTCGCCGCCGATGAGCGCCACGCCGAGTCGCCCGCAGGCTTCTGCGGCTGCGTGGACTATGCCGGCGACGGTCTCGGGGTCGAGATGTCCGCTCGCGACGTAGTCGAGGAAGAAGAGCGGACGGGCGCCCGTTGCGAGCACGTCGTTGGCGCAGTGGTTGACGATATCTGTGCCCAGAGAAGCGTAGCGCCCAACCTCTTTGGCGACCAGAACCTTCGTGCCGACGCTATCGATGGTCGATGCGAGGACGGGGTCGCGGTAGCCAGCGAGGGCGTAGAGACCAGCGAATCCTCCTGGCCCGCCGAGGACTTCGGGGCCGTGGGTGCTCTCGACGGCGGAGCGCATCAGGTCCACAGCCCGCTCTCCGCGCTCGATGGAGACGCCTGCTGCCTCGTAGCTGTTCTCAGGCAAAGATGTCCCTCTCGTAGAAGATGCAAGCGAACGGCCCGATGCTGCCGCGCCTCACCTCACGGTAGCCGTTCTTGATATAGAAGTGCTGGGCCACCCGCTGCTGCACCGTGGTGTCCAGTTGAAGCGTCGAGTAGCCGAGCTCGTCGGCGCGGCGGTGCAGGGCGTCGAGGAGGGCCTGTCCGTAGCCTCGTCCCTGGAGATCCGGCCTCACCCGCATACGCTTCAGCTCGGCGACCTCGGGTGAGACCCTCCTCAATGCGCCCATCGCGACGACTTCCTCGTCGAGGACGCCGACCAGAAACTCGCCGCCGGAGTCCAGGTAGACGGCTTCTATGTCGTCCAGATCCTCGTCCCACGGACCGCTTCCGAGGTGCGCGCCGACCTCGTTCAGTGCGTCGTCGTGAAGACGCCTGACGATAACTTTGTCTCCCGGCTCGTAACGGCGAACGTGCAATAGCTCGGTGGTCAGCGTTTCATCGGTGCTTCTCTTGGGCGATGTCTCGCGGTTCTGCATGAGCTAGCCTTACTTCCGCGATTCGTCGAGGTTCGCCGCGCGCAGGGCCTCCGCGACGTCGGGATAGCGCACCACGCTCGCCACCAGACCGTCTCGGACCACGAAGACGGAGACCACGGTCTGGGCGCCGTTCGACTCTCCTGACTCTGGCGTGCGCCACTCTGCCTCCTGTTCAACGACCATAGTGTCCGCCTCGTGGAAGATACGTCGGGGTTCGAGATGTACGCTTGCGCGATCAACCCATTCGCGCAGGAGCGGCGCGCCGTGGCCCGTGCCTCTCGGGCCGCCCACCTCTACGTCAGGGTGCGGCAGTTCCAGGAGGTGCTCGACGTCGCCGTAGTTCAGGGCGTCGTGCCAGGCTGTGACGACCTGGATCTCCGGGGCGGAATCTCCGGCAGTCGGCGAGGGGCTCATCCGCCCCTGGTGGCAGCGTAGTCTGTCTTCTTCTCCAGGGCGAACTTGCTCGCCGTGCCTGTCGTCGGGTAATCGCCATCGAAACAGGCACGGCAGAGGCGATCCTTCCTCTGTTGCGTGGCTGCGACCATCGCGTCGGTCGAGAGGTAGGCGAGGGTGGTGGCCCCGATCTGGGCCCTGATCTCCTCCACCGTCAGGTTCGCGCCGACGAGTTGATCCGGGCTATCCATGTCGATTCCGTAGTAGCAGGGACCCTGGATCGGGGGCGAAGAGACCCTGAAGTGGACCTCGGCGGCGCCAGCCTCGAAGAGCAGCTCGACCAGCTTGCGGCTCGTGTTGCCGCGAACGATGGAGTCGTCCACGACGACGACCCTTTTGCCTTCGATCACGGACGGCAACGGGTTGAGCTTGAGCCTGATGCCGAGCTGGCGCATCCCGTCCGTCGGCTGGATGAAGGTCCTCCCAACGTAACGGTTCTTTATGAGTCCTTCCGCATACGGTATTCCACTCCGCTGCGAGTAGCCGACCGCGGCCATCATCCCCGAGTCGGGAACCGGGATGACCACGTCGGCCTCCGCCGGTGCCTCCTCGGCCAGCAACTCGCCCATCCTGTGGCGGGAGTCGGCGACCTCGCGCCCGTCGAAGCGCGAGTCGGGGCGGGCGAAGTACACGTACTCGAAGACGCAGAGGGCGCGGCGCGGGGTCTCAGCGCGGTAGCTCGTCAGGCCCTCGTCGTCTATCACGACGACCTCGCCCGGTTCGACGTCGCGCAGGAACTTCGCGCCGATGATGTCAAGGCCGCACGTCTCGCTGGAGACGGCGTATCCTCCGTCGACCTCGCCGATAGAGAGCGGCCTGAAGCCGAGAGGGTCGCGGAAGGCGACCAGTTTGTCGCGGAAGATCATGGCCACCGAGTAGGCGCCTTCGAGGCGGCGCATCGCCTCACGAACGGCCTCCCCGACCGAGAGTCCCCGCTCCAGCTCCCTCACGGCCGCCGCCGCTATGTAGGTCGTGTCCGAGGTTGAGTTGAACCGGAAACCCTCCTCGGCCAGCTCCTCCCGCAGAGCGGTGGCGTTGACAAGATTGCCGTTGTGGGCGACGGCCACGTTAACGTCGCCGCGGCCTCCGAACTCCGGCTGGGCGTTCTCCCACGAGGCGGAGCCTGTCGTCGAGTAGCGAACGTGGCCGAGGGCGAGATG
The DNA here is from genome assembly GCA_035691165.1 of Rubrobacter sp. Taxonomy (GTDB): domain Bacteria; phylum Actinomycetota; class Rubrobacteria; order Rubrobacterales; family Rubrobacteraceae; genus Rubrobacter_D. The sequence goes on along the minus strand of DASSJP010000688.1, from coordinate 1,684 downwards.
GCCGGTTTCCAGGGCTGCGAGGCTCGTGGGATCGAAGACCTGCGAGACGAGGCCCATGTCACGAATGGCGGTCGTGCGCTCGCCGTCGGAGATGGCGATCCCCGCAGATTCCTGCCCGCGGTGCTGGAGCGCGTAGAGCCCGAAGTACGTGCGCTGGGCCAGCTCACCCGAGAGCTCGCGGGAGTAGAGCCCGAAGACGCCGCACGCCTCCTTCGGCTTGCCTTCCGTATCTCGGTAGTCCAAAGCACTCACCTTCCGGGTCTCAGATCCTGTCCAATTCGGCCACCGTCATCTCACCCGTCATGTTGCCCGTATTCAGCGTGGAAGCCGGCTCGAAGAGCATCACGCTGACCTCCTCTTCGGCGACGGGCCTGTGCTCGACCCCGCGCGGAACCACGAAGAATTCCCCTTCCTCCAGCCCAACCTCCCGGTCCCTGAACTCCATCCTGAATCGCCCTTCCATAACGAGGAACATCTCATCCTCCTCGTCGTGGTGGTGCCAGACGAACTCACCGAGGAACTTCACGAGCTTGACGTGCTGGCCGTTGAGTTCCCCGACGACCTGCGTACTCCAGTGCTCTTCGAAGAGCGCGAGCTTCTCCGCGATTTTGATTTTCTCCACGCTATCCAATATGTCCGCCCTCAGGTGCGTGGTTCTCGAAGAGCTCGTGCTCGTATGCCGTCTTGAGATCCGATAGCTTCACGTCTATGGCATCTCCGACCTTTATGCTTTCTCCTCCGACCGTTCCTATCAAGTCGTACCCTGCAGCCTCGCTCAACGCATCTTGCAACTCGTCCCAGCGCTCCTCCGGAACAGCGACGATGAACGCACCGCACTCCTCTCCGAACAGGGCGACGTCAGCCCTTCCTCCACCCTGACCGGCGGCCATACGCTCCAGCCCGCCCTCCAGGTATTCGATGCCCAGTCCACCGGCGAGGGCCATCTCCGCAACCGCCACGATCTCCCCACCACCGGAGATGTCGTGCGCCGTGTCCACGAGCCCCGAGCTTACCATCTCGCACACCAGGTCGGCGGTCTTCTTTTCGGCGCCGATGTCAACCCCCGGCGGGCTACCTGAGATCCTCCCGTGGACTATCTCCAGATATTCGGAGCCGGCGAGAGAAACCCCAGATCCACCCCCAACTACGACTACCATATCCCCCTCACGCTTGAACGCAGGCGTGGCGTGGCGTGACACGTCCTTCATTACGCCGACCATGCCTACTGTCGGCGTCGGGTAGATCGCACCTCTATCGGTCTCGTTGTAGAGGCTGACGTTGCCGCTGACGACCGGCGTCCCGAAGATTTCGCACGCCTCGGACATTCCCTCGATGCACTCGGCGAGCTGGTAGTAACCATCCGGCTTCTCGGGGCTGCCGAAGTTGAGGCAGTCGGTGACGGCCACAGGTTCCGCCCCGACGCACGAGAGGTTCCTGTACGCTTCGGCGACGGTCGCGGCCCCACCACCCCTCGGGTCGAGGTAGCAGTGGCGGCCACGTCCGTCGGTGGTGACGGCGAAGCCCAGGTTTGTACCTTTGATCCTCATGACGGCGGCGTCGGCACCCGGCAGGACCACGGTGTCCGTGCCGACCTGGTGATCGTACTGGCGGTAGATGGAGCGCCGCGAGCAGAGGTTGGGATGGGCGAGCATCTTCAGCAATGCGGCGTTGTAGTCTTGCGGCG
>DASSJP010000687.1:0-4979 GCA_035691165.1 Rubrobacter sp. | reverse complement strand
CAACTCTTCCACCAACCCGCGGGCCATAGAGCGGGCCTGCACTTCCCTGCCTGCGACGAAGTCGTAGAGAGCGGCGTCCATCCCGTAGCGCACGGCGCGCCACTTGTTCTCCGCTATGAACAGTGGATTCTCAGGCGGGTATTCTTCGGCGCTCACCACGAGGCACTGGACGAGTGCGACGAGGGCCGCCGTGTAGGAAGCGTCCGTCTGCACGTCGGGCGAGCGTAGCTCCACGGTGCCGAACTTCTGGTGTGGACGGGCGTCCCACCAGCACCAGGAGTAGTCGGGGATGCTGCCCGAGGCGACGAGGGTCTCGATGTAGTTCTCGAAGTCATCCCAATTGCGGAATGCCGGCGGGAGGCCCGATCGGGGGAACATCTCGAAGATCTTGATCCGCGTCGAAGCGAGACGGGTGTCTGACCCGCGCCAGAATGGAGAGTTGGCAGAGAGCGCAACCAGGAGCGGGACGTGCCTGGCGAGCGCGTTGACGGCCTGGATCGCCGCGTCCCCGTCGGGCACGGCGACGTGGATGTGCAACCCGTAGATCGCCTGCGTCCTGGCAACCCAGCCCATCTCCTCCTCGACGCGCCGGTTGCGATCCCCCACCGTGAGCGGCTGCTCCGTCGGCTCGGAGAACGGGTGGGTTCCCGCACCGACGATCTCGACACCGCCCTTTTGTGCGAGCTCCCGCACCTCCCGACGCAACCCAGGTAGCCCGCGCGCGAGATCGGCGACCGACGCGAAGACGGGGGAGAGCATCTCCACACAAGACTGCGACAGCTCCGAGGTGATGAGCTGCGTGTCGCCACCGGCGGCGAGCACCTCGTCCACGGCCGGTGCCAGAGCGCGGGTGTCAGGGTCTACGAGCTGGAACTCCTCCTCGACCCCCACCGTATACGGCGCCGTCGTGCCGAATCCACTCTCCATCCGCGTACTCTAGCAGCCGCCAGCAACGACCACCGACGGAAACGTCGCGGCTTCGATGGCGAAGCAAGCCTGACTCTCCAGAAGAGTACACTTGATGGGTACAAGGACGGGAGAGAGAAGGTGGATGAGCGGCAGTAGATCCGGAGACAAGGTAGCCGTAGTGACGGCGGCCGGGAGTGGTATGGGCGCCGCTTGTGCCCGAGAACTCGCGGAACGAGGCTATGCGGTGGCGCTCATGTCACCGTCCGGCAAGGCCGAAGATCTGGCGAAGGAACTCGGCGGGCTCGGCCTTACGGGCTCGGTTACGGTGGAGGCGGACCTCGAGTTCCTCGTCGGCGAAACCCTCGACAGGTACGGTCGTATCGACGGGGTTGTCAATAGCACAGGCCATCCGCCTTCCGGGGAGATCCTGGATCTCACGGATGAGCAGTGGCACGAAGCCCTCGACCTGGTGGTGCTGAACGTCGTGCGCATGGCCCGCCTTGTGACGCCCGTGATGCTGCAACAGGGAGGTGGTGCCATCGTCAACGTTTCGACCTTCTCGGCCTTCGAGCCGTCTCCGGCGTTCCCCCTTTCTTCCTCCTTGCGTGCCGCCCTGGCTGGCTTCACCAAACTCTACGCCGATCGATACGCTGCTGAAGGCGTAAGGATGAACAACATCCTTCCTGGATTCATCGAGAGCTTCGAGATAGACGAGGAGACCCTGCGCACTATACCGATGCGAAGGCAAGGTTCGGTCGTGGAGATCGCGAAGACGGCAGCCTTTCTGCTCTCGGGCGATTCCGGCTACCTAACGGGACAGAACGTACGCGTCGACGGCGGGTTAACCAGGTCTGTCTGAGAAGAAGCAACGACTCGGATACGCTGTCGAGAGACCGGGAGTGGTCTGCAAGTTCTCTAGCCGAGGGATCTGCGGCTGAGGGCGAGCTGGATGCGGTGGGAGCTTTCGAGGTCGCGCACGGCGTCGAAGAGCTTGCCTTCCGGAACGGTGGCGTGCCAGCGTTCGGGCCTGTAGCCGTAGCGTCGCTTGAGCTCGCGAACCGAGTCACCGGTGTAGCGCAGGGCGTAGATGAGCTTGCGTGTCTCGTCGGGTTTGCGAGGTAGAAGGTTGTGGCGCCCTTCGGTCCACCAGGAGACCTCGGGCATCGGCTCGTCGGAGCGCAGGATCAACTGCGTCTCCCATTCGACCCTCAATGCTCCCATCTCGAAGGTGCCTGGGAGTACGCTCAACGGTCCCAAGGAGAAGTTGTCGTCACGGTGAAACCCGAAAGTGCGTCCGAGGCGATCTTTGATCTTCCCTTCGTACTTGCGCTCGTAGCGCGAACGCAGGGCGAGGAGCTGCTCGTCCGAGTATGCCCTCAGTCCTCCGGCGGTGGGACTCCGGGGATTCAGACCTCCCCTGCGGAGCATCGAGGAGAACGCGGAATAGGAACGCAGGCTTCTGAAGAGCCAGGCGAGGTAACCGCCTACGGTGACCACGATGCCGAGAAGCATCGTCGCGTCGAACACGGTCCTCGGTACCGTCACGCCCTGACCCGCGATATATCTGGGGCCGAAGAGGTTATAGAACAGGATGGCGGCGGTCGTGACGACGATAAAGATTGTGAAACCGAGCAGCACGAAAGCCGCGAACCTGCGGATTGGCGGGGAGCAGGACGAGGCCAGGCCCTCCCACGCTATGCGCTCTTCGGCGATCTCGAACGATGCTGTTCCCAGCTTCTCCACAGGGGTCAGTATACCCGCATCCCGCCGGTCGAGAACGGGTTAGAGATTACGCTGAGCGGACGCCCGGCAGCGTCTATGTGGTGAAGTGCTCGAACGCGTCGCGGGGGTGGCGCCATCCGCGCATTCGTTCACTACAATAGCGGGATGGGCATGAAGGTATATAGGGCCGGGAGTCAGGACGTGCACGGCGAGAGAAGAGGCGGAATACTGCGGCCCGTGCTCCTGATCCTGCTCCTACTCTTCGCCCTCGCGCTCGTCTACCTCATCGTACCGTTCGGCGGGGAGCGGGCCGTCTTGCTAGGGAGCGACGCGCGGGCCGGGGAGGCCTCGCGCTCGGACACGATAGTGGTGACCAAGGCAGGGGGCGGCATGCTGGCCGTACCGCGCGACACGCTTGTCGATATACCCGGTGTCGGTGAGGACAAGATCAACGCCGCCTTCGCCAGCGGAGGCCCAGAGCTGACCGTCGAGACGCTCGAGAACCTTACCGGCGTCACGATAAACGACTACGTCGTCGTACACTTCGGCGGGGTGGAGGAGATAGTTGACGCTCTAGGTGGGATCACACTCGAAGTCGACCACCCGATAAGGGTCGGCATCGATGGACAACGTGTATATATACCCGCAGGCACCCATAAACTGGACGGACTGGAAGCGCTAGCTTACGTACGCTACAGGGGCGGACCGACGGCTGACATCGGGAGGATAGGCCGCCAGCAAAAGTTCCTGCGAGAGCTTGCGCGCGAATCCACCTCACCCGCCAAACTGCCGCGCCTCCCCGCCACGGCGCGGGCCACGTGGCGCAACATCGACACGAACATGAACCCGCTGGAGGCCGTCCGCTTCGCCGTCCGCACGCGCCTCTCAGGCATCGAGGAGGCGAAGCTCTACCCAGGCACACCCAAGTACATCGAAGGCATCTCCTACTGGGTCCCGGACAAAGAGGCCGGCCAGCGGGTGGTGGATCAGACCGTACGGTGAGCCGCTACTACAGCGAGAGCCATGGTTAGGAGACCGCTCTAGAGATGGCCAGGTTCGAAAGCAATCACTCCTTCCTGATCCGAGGCCTCAAGGCGTTTCTCCGTCTCGAGCTCGGCCTGACCCGCGCGCTGGTCGCCGAGGACGCTGAACGGCCCGTTGGGGAGGGGATCATTCCTCGTCATCGAACGTACGTGGGCGCGCCCGAGGAGTGGGATCTGGTCGCAGCCAGGCAGGTGACGCTGCTCCTGGCCGCGGGTCTTCGAGACAAACATCGGCTCGTAGATATCGGCTGCGGGTCCCTCCGGGCAGGGAGGATGTTGATCCCTTACCTGCGTCGCGGGCACTATTTCGGAGTCGAACCCAACAGATGGCTGGTGGACAAAGGGATCGAACACGAGCTCGGGCGAGACCTGCTCAGGATGAAAGGACCAGTATTTCGCTTCGTGGACGATTTCTCCCTGAGCGCATTCGGTGTGAGTTTCGATTTCGCTCTGGCCCACAGCGTTTTTTCGCATGCTTACCCGGACCTCGCTCTTACCGGGTTCCGGGGGATCGCCGAGGCCCTCGCTCCGGAAGGGAAACTCTTCGCGACCTTCAAGGAAGGCCAGGACAACCCCGCAGGCTCAGGATGGCTCTATCCGGAGATGGTGCCTTACACGTGGGAGAAGCTAAACGACATCATAGAAGAGAGTGGTCTGGTAGCCAGGCGCATCGACTGGATGCAGCCTCGGCAATCGTGGTTCGTGGCTGCTCACCCGAACGCCGAGAGAGAGATCGACGACCTCTCCCACCGCCTTCGACGTCCCCTCCGGCAACCAGAAACCGACGCAGGGTAGCTCTTACGGGCCACACTCGGAAAAACAATGTCTCACTAGGCGGCCTGCTCCCTGGCGAGTTTGCTCTGGCGGTGGATTAGGCGGTCAAGCCAGGCCGCGCGGGGGTCGCCTTCTGTGGTACGGCCTGCGTTTACGTACCAGTTGAGGGCTTCGCGGTGGTTGCCGAGGCGGCGGTTGAGCTCACCGACGAGATAGGTGGTGACCGAGAGCTCGCGCCCGACGAGGTCGTCCTCCTGGAGGGCGCGCATGAAGTGACGGAGAGCCCTCAGCTGGAAGGTGCTCTCGAAGGGCCGCTCCCTTTCCTTGCGGCAGACCCAGGAGGCTCGCAGGCACAGGTCGCCCAGCTCCCTGGACTTCAGGCTCCGCTCCTTGCCGCAGACCTCTGCTGCGTGGAAGCCGAGCCACGGCGGCTGGCCCTTGCGGAAGACCTTCAGCAGGCCGTCCTCCTTCAGGCGCACCTCTATACCGTAGCGTTCGTCGAAGGTCAGGTCGAGGTCATCGAAGGCCTCG
>DASSJP010000686.1:0-3238 GCA_035691165.1 Rubrobacter sp. | reverse complement strand
CGACATAACATGTCGGAGATACGTTAGAATGTGCGCTCGTGTGATTGCAGGCGGAGAGAGGAGAACCAAGATGAGTGAGCAGGAAATACAGGATAAAGGTTATGCCAACCCGGATGCACTCGTAAGCACCGAGTGGGTCGCGCAGAATCTGCACGACACGGAGAACTTCCGCATCGTCGAGTCGGACGAGGACGTACTCCTCTACGACATAGGTCACATCCCCAACTCCGTGAAGATAGACTGGGTAGAGGATCTCAACGATCCCCTCATGCGCGACTACCTCGACCCGGATCACTTCGCGAACCTCATGGCTGATAAGGGAATCTCTCCCGACACCACAGTAGTCTTCTACGGGGACAAGAACAACTGGTGGGCAACCTACGCCCTCTGGGTCTTCCGCCTCTTCGGCCACGACAACGTCAAGGTGATGGACGGAGGAAGGGTCAAGTGGGAGTCGGAAGGAAGGGAGATGACCCAGGAGGTGCCTTCCTTCCCGAGGGCCGAGTACCCTGTACCCACCCGTGATGACTCGAAGATAAGGGCGTTTCGCGATGATGTAATGGCACACCTGGAGAAGGTCTCTTCAGGAGAGGGTGGTCTGATCGACGTGAGAAGCCCTGGGGAGTACAAGGGTGAGCTACTTCACATGCCTGACTACCCGCAGGAAGGTGCCCTGAGGGGAGGACACATCCCTGGGGCTGCCAACGTGCCGTGGGCCAGGGCGGCAAACGAGGATGGTACCTTCAAGAGCGCAGATGAGCTGAGGAGCATCTACGAAGGAGAAGCGGGGCTGAAGGAGGATGGCAATACCATTGCTTACTGTCGCATAGGCGAGAGATCATCGCACACGTGGTTCGTGCTCACCTACCTGCTCGGCTACGGGAACGTGAGGAACTACGACGGTAGTTGGACGGAGTGGGGCAACGTCGTGCGTGCCCCGATAGAGAGATAGAGCGCCGGGAGACTTTTGGATCGTAAAGAGCGCGTGGCGCGGCTCGTGGATCACGCCACGAACCCGCGCCACAAAGGGCCACTCGATGACGCAGACGTCGCAATGCCAGGCGGCGGTCCCGAGTGTGGAGGGTCTGTCGTCGTCTACCTCAAAGGAGATGGCGACGGCAGGATAGAGGATCTCTCGTGGACCGGACAGGGCGATACCATCAGCACCGGCGCCGCATCTATCGTCGTGCAAAAGGTGCTCGACGAAGGCCTCGGGATGGATGAGGTCCTCGACCTCGACTACGGAGAGTTCGTCGACGGGCTGGGCCGCGACATCATCGGAAGCCGCACCAGCAATGCGACGCTGTGCCTGAGCACGCTCAAGAACGCCGTGAGGAAGTACCAGAGGGACATGCGGGCGAGCGTCCTCTAGCCCGCACGCTGCGGGCTCACTCGTTCTTCGTGTGACCGTCCTGGCGGGTCGTTCAGGCGGTGGCGCCGCCGCGCGAACGGGCGCGCAGCAATAGATACAGGAACACTCCGGAGAGGGTGATCGCGACCGAGATCCCGAACAGCACGTAGTAGCTGGCGGGTGCGTAAGAGCATGTCACCGTGTCCGCACCGGGTGTAACGCCTATCCCCGGGCTATTGAGATCTTCCGAGCAATACGGGTTCATCGCGGTCAACGCGGCGTCGGCAATGTGACGGAGAAAGACGAGTGCTGGGAGCCCACCGAGCCCGATCAGAAACGCCCAGCTCCCGCCGATTCCCGGTTTCCAGACGCCGACTATACATAAAACCATGCCGACGATCAGGAAAGGGTACCCGATGGTCATGAGGCCGATCAACCCGAAACCTACAACTGCGCCAGCCACTAACCAGTAGAGAGAACCCGTCCAGACTCGCATCATAGTTCTCCTCGCACATGCTAACGCGTTGTAGAGAGTATATCGGTCTCACACGCTCTCCGGTCGGTCTGCCTTCGTTCGGCTAAACTGCCGCCCATGAGCGAACGAGACAAGAGCCCACTCTGGGGAGGAAGGTTCGGCGCCTCCCCGGCTGAAGCCTTCGAACGTATCAACGCCTCCATCCCCTTCGATATCCGTCTTGCACCCTACGATATCCGTGGCTCCATAGCCCACGCCAGGATGCTCGGAGCACAGGGTATAGTCTCGGAAGTGGAGGCCGCGGAGCTCATGCGGGGACTCGAGGCGGTCCTCGGGGAGGTCGAGTCCGGGGAGTTCTCCTGGGACCTCTCCGACGAGGACGTCCACACGGCGGTCGAGCGCCGGCTGAGGGAGCTTGTGGGCGACGTCGCGCTCAAGCTCCACACGGGCCGCAGCCGCAACGATCAAGTCGCCCTCGACATGCACCTCTTCGCCCGCGACGCGGCTGAATTGGTACGAAGCGCCGTGCTCGCCTCTATGCGTGCGCTCGTCGAGGTGGCCGAGGCTCATAGTGACCTCGTTCTTCCAGGTTACACGCATCTGCAGCGCGCCCAGCCGATCCTGCTCTCCCACCATCTGCTCGCCCACTTCGAGGCCCTCAAGAGAGACCTCAGGAGGTTCGACTCGGCGAGAGACGCTGCCAACGTCTCGCCACTAGGCGCTGCCGCGCTCGCCGGGACGCCGCATCCAGTGGATACCCGGCTCACGGCGGAGGAGCTTGGGATGGGGCCATTCACAAACTCACTCGACGCCGTCTCCGAGCGGGACTTTGCCCTGGACCTGCTCTACGCCTGCGCGGTGCTCGGGCTGCACCTGAGCAGGTTGGGAGAGGAGTGGGTCCTGTGGACCAGCGCCGAGTTCGGGTTCGCCGTACTCGATGACGCGTACTCATCGGGTTCATCCATCATGCCCCAGAAAAAGAACCCAGACGCCTACGAGCTCATGCGCGGCAAAGCAGGACGCCTCATCGGGGACTTGAACGCGCTCCTGATCACCCTCAAGGGACTCCCGCTCGGATATTCGAAAGATCTCCAGGAGGACAAGGAACCGCTCTTCGACGCTGTCGATTCGGTGCTCGCGATGCTCGCCGTCCTGCCCGAGATGCTGCGGACGGCCCACTTCGAAGGCGAACGTATGGCCGATGCTGCCGGAGGATTCGCCCTTGCGACGGAGCTCGCTGACTTCCTCGCGGCAAGCGGCATCCCTTTCAGGGAGGCGCACCACGCCGTGGGGAGGCTCGTGCGGAGGTGTGAGGAACTAGGGGTGTCATTGGAGGACGTGCCGCATGAGGAGCTCCTTGCCGCGCATCCCGCGCTCTCGGAGCTACCGGATGGGCTGCTCACGCCGCAAGG
>DASSJP010000685.1:0-5775 GCA_035691165.1 Rubrobacter sp. | reverse complement strand
TGTAGCCTCCTTTCCACTACACCCCACAGCGAAGCATTTGTGCAAATAGCATCAAATGTGGGCTCCTGATGCCTAGATAAGCTTACTCACCCGACTGACGGGGAAGAATCATTTCAACGTAGCATGCAGTAGCAATCTTCCGTCAAGGCGGCGATGGTATGGTGCTGGAAACTCAAAATGCGCGGTCTCGACTCGCACTGTTTGGCAACTTTCGGTAATGTGGCTTCTCGCTCTATCACGCCGTGGGGCAAATACTAGCGCCGCTCCACACTTTGTATGGTGACTTCCTTCGCGGGTAGGTTCCCTCGCTCTATCCTGCCCCTTACGGCAAACTCAGGGACACCCAAGATCTCAGCGGCTCCCCTTACCGTGATGCGCCTTAGGTTCCCGGTCTAGAGACCTTCCCTCAGACAACCTACCCTCCGAACATCCTATTTAAGAAACACCCCTCCGATGATCGGCAGAACTACTCCAGTGGTCGTGAATGAAAAGACCAACAACACAAGCCAGTCGATCAGCTCGCCCCCGGCCCATTGCGGCGTCCGCGTTAGCCAAAAGATGCCTACAATGCACAGGTAAGCGGAGAGGCCGAAAAACAGTAATGTCAGCCCGACGGTGGCGGGTCCTAGCTCAAACTCCTTCTGTAAGGCCAAGACTCCAACTACCCCAGCAGCGTCTACCGTGGAGATGTACTTGAAGTAGTCTCGAAAGCGTTCTGGGCCGGACTCATCGGCCACTTCGTCCTCCAAACCTCCGGGACCACCACGATACCCTGGGCCAAGGCTGCGGGCTTTCCGTATAGCGTCCGGGCTCTGCCTCATCCTCGACCTTCTCTGTCGCTTCAAGTTCCCCAGGCGGTTCTCCCTCAAGCCATGTCAGTCCCGCGGGCGTGATGGTGTAAGTGCCCCTCGTAAGGCTGATGTCGGCAAGCTCCAAGTAGCCACGGTCCTCAAGGTACTCTTCCACCGATAAGAGCTCCTCCTCGGTGATGTCTATTCCGAGTTGATCAACCACTTCCGGGTCACGCGGGACTGCCAGGCGAGCCGTACTACCCTTGGCCTGGGTTCTGTTTACTATCTGCAATACCAACCAGGCGAGTCGGTCGACTTCTTTGGGCTCCATCCACATCTCCAGATCCGCTGTGGAACATTTTACGCCACCAGTAGTGCCAGGTTTTCGGATCGGGGCAAAGCAATTTCCTTAGATATTTGCAATCGGTAGATCCGGATAATGGTCTATATGCCCCCCATAAGAAGCCACCTGGCTCCTCGGCATAGCCGCAGGTTACGCTTAGTTGGTTACATAACGAGGCGGAGGTCTGACAGCCTTCTTTCCTCCGCCTCACCAAAAGGGCTGATGAGGATACATACGGAAAGCAGTTGCGAACGCAGAGCGCTGCTCTTGGGAGTTATGGCAGCATTGGCTTTGTGCCTCCTTGCACCGGAGGTCGCCCTACGATGGTAGGCGAAGTTGCGAGCGAGCACCGGGCCTCGTTCGAGAGGCATACACATATTGCGCATTTTGGAGAGCTGAATTTCACCCATACTTCCGTCGCTTCGCATGCCACATCCCCCTCAAGTGAGCCCGTGCCGGCAAGTTTACATGTGGGAACGGGAAGAAACTGGCCGAGTGAGTAGCGCGACAGATTGGCGGTCGATAGTACCGTGGAACCGAGGCAAAAGAGGGCCAGCCGCTTCCCTCCAGACTCGGCGGCCGACCCGACGCCGGACATGAGAGCAAGGCGGACGCGCGCTGCAACCCCTGTGGGATTTGGTCCCGGTCGAGGCTAGTGTGTCCCTTCTAAAGACCGGCGGCTACTTTGGAGAGGGGGCCATAAAAGGTTAGCGCTCCTCCGCGCCGCGCCACACCCATCTTGGGCCGGATCTTCTACCCGAGTGAGGGTCGCGCAGGAGAGGGGCGGTAGGTGGGCCTTCAGTAGTCAGGGGAGGTGGGAGAAAGGAGGGCTAGAAGATCTCGGAGGCCCCGAGTGGGTACCTGAACGAGCCGACGTGCTCAGCGTGGGCGATCAATCCGCTCCGGGAGCCCGGCATGAAGGCGAGCTGTGCTGATGCGGGACGAGATGCGATCGCTGTCTGTCGCCAATTCCGGATAGTGTTCTTCGAGTATGTCCAGCCTCTGGGTGGTCCTCTCTATTGCGTCGTAAGCATGACGCAGTTTGTCCTCCCACTCCCGCCTCCCGAGGGTGCCAGGACTCGCCGCGTCCCGCATGCTGTGGATCCGCTCGGCGAGCCTTACGTAGCCCTCGTAGTGCTCAAGGTATCTGTCGTAGCACTTCTGGAAGAACTTGGTCGCGGTGCTGTTCCATTCGCGCAGGGTCACATCGTCGTCCGGGTGCGCCACTTTGACTCCCAGGGGCGGCGCACCTTCTTTGGGTCGCGAAGCCGCATCGCCCGCCTGCGGTGACTTCTCCTTCCCTCTGACCGCCGCAGAGGCCCCTCGTACACCCGGCGCTTCTCGCACGGGCCGGGCAGGCTCCTCCGGTGGCCGGCCGGACTCTTCGTCCTTCCGCCGTCCGAGAGCATGCCCGACCACCTCCGGGATCTTCTCGTGTCGTGCCGGTTCGTGGCTTTCTTCCGAAGTGTGATCTCGTTGCCGCGCAGCCTCGAGCAGAAGCGCTTGCCCTTCGCGCAGGAGCTCCAGACGCCTCTCGGCCAGGTCTACGTAGCGACGCGCTGTCCGTAGGAAAAGGACGGCGACGATGAGGATCGCCACGCCGATAACCAATACGGAACCGATGCCAACATAAACCAACGTCGCGCTCAACCCTTCCATCTCCCTCCGAACGACGCCATTCCTGAGTCCGAGGCACCTGCTTCAGGGTGTATTAAAGTGTACGAGCGGCAGGATAGCAATCCGAGTCGGAGGTACGAACTTTCCCCCGGACATACCCCGCGTTTTCCCCGCAAAGGGGCGGTTAAGAGTAGTGGCAAAGTCCTGTTACCGGTAGAGCGCCTTGGCGCGCGTCTCAAACCGCTCCTTCAAATCCGCAGGGTCTATCTGGTCCGCGAGTGTGAGTTGCGCCCCACACTCGCACTCGAAGGAGGTGATCCCACGGCGCCACACCGAAAGTGGACCGCCGAGCACCGTCCTCTCCCCGCACCCCTCGCACAGCAGGACGACGTTCCCTAAAGTACTTTCCATGCCACCCCCTTCTCTTCTAGCAATAGCCAACTTCGCACATCGGCGTTCTCGTTACAACGTCAACCTGCCTCGACCTCGCTGGCGCTGTGCTTCACCTGCGGGGTTCTGAATCTTCGGTTGAGGTTCAACCTCCTACAAACTCCCGTGCCCCGAGAGAGCATGCGACCCTTCTGTAGTCATGGAGAGAAGCCGACGAACTGCGGCGAAAGGACAGAAGGGATGATCTCTCGAAAAGCCACGTCGTCGCTGCATCCCTTTCGGCAACCGACCGCCAGGGGGTTGAGGTTCAGATCAACCGTTTCGGAAGAGACGCTCTACAAGTTCACTCTAATAGTATGCCAATAGATACACCATTTGGGGTATGCAAACTCCCCTCTGTAGCCTGTACGCTGCCTTCACGCGTAACCACAGCGGGGCTTCCTCCTTGAGCATCGCCTAATCAAATTAGGCGATGGGACCATGACGAGAAGGTTGCCAAAACCCTACTACTATTGCTGGTCGGTGCGGTGATGGTGCTGTTGGCATTAGGGACGGTGCCGGAACATACAGGGAGACGCCCTTTGACGAGCCGGCGCGCGGCAGAGAGGCCATAGCCGGGTACTGGGCCAGTTTCACCGCGGGACAGGAAGGGCGATTCGGCCACGAGGTATCGATGGTGGCCAACGACATAGGCATCGCCCGGTGGTGGGCGTCGTTCTTGAGGATTCGGTCAGACACTCCCGTGGAGTTGGACGGCATATTCGTCATCCGCATGGACAGATGCGAGGAGCTCAGGGAATGGTGTCACTCACGGGAGCATGACCCGGAGAGAGACTGACCACAGCCTATCGTAGAACAGCCCCATTCCTTGGCCGGCACAACCGCGGGCAAAGGAACACCAAACGGGTTCGACGGTTCGGCCAAGTTAGATCTCGCACTCGGGCGGCCAGCCAGCCTTCGGGTAGTGGAGTGGCTTCCTGAACTGCGAGCTGGAGATTCGAATCCTTCCAGGGGTGTGCCTTTGCTCCCCATGCCTGGAACAGAGAACGGAACAGGACGTCGGCCCGGTCGGCACCCGCAAAGACGGGTACTATGTCTCTACTCGACACTCAGAAAGGGGATCGGCCATGGCCTACTTCGAAGGACTGTTGCGGCGTGCGACTACCGAAGCCGGAGAGGAGCATACGGGTTACGTTCTGGAGACGGAGATAGACATGTCGGCCATCCAGGACGCCGAAGACCTTCTAGGAGATCAGATAGCCGTAACCGGGGACGTGGAGATCGTGGACTTCCCCGAGCGGGGTAAGATCCTGGTCTTCAGAGCCACATCCGTGGCGGTCCTGGAAGAGGACGAAGAAGACGATGAGAGCGAGGAGACGACGATCCCATAGTCCCCGCAAGCCCGTCAAAACACCTCCAGTAAGCCGGTATCCCGACGATCAGGCGTCGATCCAACCACACTATCGCCCGTCAAACGCCCCGAAAAGTCTTCGATCATCCCTCGATAACACAAGGCGCAATCTCTATCCTTACGCTGTAAGTTTGCATTGCAAGTTGGGTAAGCGAAGGAGAAGGTCATCAGGCGCGTGGTTCTGTTGCTTGTGGCTGTGGGAGTGGCGCTCGTGGTGGGCAGTGGTGTTGGCTGCAGTGCGCAGTTCGGCATGGAGGGGCACGGACGGTGAGGACGTGGTTCACGGCGGGGTGGTTGGGATGTGGATCTCCGGCAAGGGCGGCGAGGACAGGCTGTTCGGTGGAAACAGCGCTGATTGCGTCTGGGGCGGCTTCGAGGACGACCTTCTCTACGGCGGAGCGGGGAACGACTTTTCAAGCTTCTTCTCCCTGCCTGAGGAGTTCGACCTCACCCTCGAACACGTCCACGGTCCCCTTTGACGTCGCAAGCAGCAGAGCGCCCTCAGGGCTGAGGTCCACGGCCAGGCCTTCCAGGGTCTCACCGAAGCGCCTGACGCGCACCTTCTCTCCGAGAGTACAGTTCAGGGTTCGCCAGTCTTCGAGGACGGCTCCGAAATCCTCGATCCTGTGCAACTCGGTGTCGAGGTTCGAGAGCACAGAGTAGAGCAATCCCAGCAGATTTACGTCACGGCCCAGCTCGGAACGGATGGTGGTGACCTCGCGATCCGGGACCGCGAGATCAGACGGATCCAGGTTTGCGTTCATCCCAACCCCGAGCACGATGTAGTCGAGGCGTCTCCCCTTTGCCTGCCCGGTCTCCGCACTTGATTCGGCGAGGATACCGCAGACCTTCTTCCCGCCGGCGAGCAGGTCGTTGGGCCACTTGATGCTGGCCCCGACCCCGATCCCCCAGAGCGCCTTCGCCACCCCGACCGCCGCCGTCTGGGTGATACGAGGTGCGAGGCTCGCGTCGAACCCGGGCCGCAACACGAGAGAGATCCACAGACCACCCTTGGGTGATCCCCAGTGGCGTCCGAGCCGGCCCCGCCCTCCGGTCTGGACCTCCGCCACGACGAGCGTTCCGTGTGGTGTTCCGGCACGAGCAAGCTCGCGGGCGCGCTGCTGGGTCGAGCCGAGCGCCTCATGCACCTCGACGACGCGGGCCAGCGGACTTTCGAGCGACTCGATGGACCTTCGGTTCAGGTCGCTCAACCGATGCCCATC
>DASSJP010000684.1:0-2412 GCA_035691165.1 Rubrobacter sp. | reverse complement strand
GGACGCGGGCGAAATCCGGGACGACACGTTTGTGGCCGTCGGCTACGGCCTGTTGGACGGGTGGCCGCCTCCGAGCCTCGTGACCAACGAGGACCGCTGGTACGTCTCCTCCCCATACGGGGGACTGAGGAAGAACAACCTGCTCCTGTTGCAGAACCCGGTCCCAACCGGCCTGGGCGGGACCTGTTTCGGTGACTCCGGTGGCCCGCACTTCTGGCAGGACACGCTCATCATCGTCTCCGTCACGAGCTGGGGTGATGCGATCTGTCGGGCCGCCGACATGACCCAGCGGACCGACATCGCGTCGGTGTTGGACTGGTTGGAAGAGGAGTTCAGCGTCACGCCGGCGTAAGGCGAGGGGAACTTGTAGGCCACCTCGGCCCCACAACGGTCCAGAATCTAGGAAGAGCCCTCCCCGGCCACGAGAGCCGGGGAGGGCTCCTCTCGTCTGGCCTCGTACCTTCGGGTCATTGCGCGCCCCGTGAGCTCGCGCCGCACGGCGAACCCGCGGTGGAGCGTTCGGCGCGTCATCGCGGTGCACCGATCTTCAGAGCCACGCGGCGATCGCGTCCGTTGCGATCGAGCCGCAGGCCGAACGTCAGGCGGTTGCCTTCACCGGCTTGCAGCGTAGCGCCGTCTGCTGGTTCAAGCGTGAAGTCCGCGGAGACCCTCGGGGTCCCTGGTTCGAGCGTCAACGGTGAGAACGGCTCGCGCCGATCCTTGAGCGGTTGCCGAACCGCCGCGGCATCTCGGAGCTCGAGCACGGCGATCCGGCGCGTGCCCTTGGTCCAAAGCTCGAGCGACACGTCGATGTGCACGTCGGTCTTCCGCCGCGACTCGCCTTCCATCGGGGGGAGGACCACCATGAAGTGTTCGTCAGTGCACAGTTGAGCAGAGCCCTCGACGGCGATGTCGAGGCGTGGAATGAACGCAGACAGGCGCAGCCGATCGAGGATGCCCACGCCGAGATCCAGGACTCTCACGGCACGGATAGTAGGCGCGAGAGCCCCGGCCCGATACTCGACCTCGGTTTGTGTTCGAGGCCCCCGACACCTGGAGCCGGGGGCCCCCGGGGTAGGCGGTTCGGCAAGGCACTCGCCAACTACCCTCTCCCGCCTGTGGCGTCCCGGCGAGGGACCCTGGACGTGGGCCAGAAGTCACACTACGTCGGGACCCGCCTCGCGGCCTCAGCGGCCTCCATCGAGTCGTAATCAGCCACATGAACGATCCGACGCCCTTCGAAGGTAAACACGCTGAAGGCGGAGTCGAAGTCGGGAGCCCGTGCGGCTACAAGCACCTGTGTGGGAGTCGAGCGAAGTTCGTCGAAGGTGACCCTGATGCCTGACTCCATGCGGCCGCGAAACATGTCGAAGATGTCCTCTCGATTCTGGCAGTGCGGTCCAGCAGGCTCGGAATTCTTCCAGACCGCCTCCTTGGCGTAGATCTCGCCAAGCCGGTCGAAATCGCTCCGATCGTAGGCGTCCATCGTGTCGAACATGAGGCGCATCGTGGCCTGCGCGTCCATCGCTCACCTCCTGGCCACGACCCGTTGAACACGGGTTCCCCGTCCGATGCTGGACGCCAGGAACGCATTTCGCCGGTCGCCCGACGAGGACGTACATCCGCCAGGTCGACATCCGCCCAGCTAGGCGACATCATCGATCGGCGGTGCTCGACACTCATCGACCTCGTGGAGGAGGGTCCACGCTCGGGTACTTGATCGTGCTCCTGGGCGCGGCACTGTTCGTGACGAGTTGCTTCCTGCCGTACTACGGGTTAACCGAAGGGCGGTCGGTTTCGCTCTACGACCAGCTGTGGGTGGGGCGGGGCGGCGGCTTGGAGTTGGGAGCGAAGCTGTTCCTGTTCGGTGGGGTTGCCAGCGTCGTGGTCGTCGCCCTCGTCGCTCTCATTCGAGGCGAGCGCCAGCCGGGGCGAGGCTTCCTTGCGGGCGCGGTCTCAGCGCGGTCTCAGCGTGGTCACTCACCTGGATCGGTTCGCTGCTTCAGAGCGCGAGCCTGCGCGAGACGACGATCCCCAGAGGGCTGTCATTGGAGGCAGGCTTCTGGCTGCAGGCCTTGAGTATCTGCGTAGCGGTCATCGGAAGCATCCTGGTCGGGTTCGGCAAGCGGAGCGAAGTCAAGGACAGCCACGACCGGTACGCGAACGAGGAAGGAGTCGACACGGGCGTGTGACGCGGGTTACGCGACGGGAACGTACATGACCGTCTCGATCCGCCGACAACGCGTCGAAAACGTACGGAGTGGGGCGAATCGGGCGCGGGCCCTCTCCGGCCGGAGCCGCTCCAGCTGGCCGGTCGGGAACGCCTCGATGTGCTTCGACGTGATGTTCACGACCTCGAGCGGGATCCCGTTCGCCGAGCAGAAGTCGTGGAGCCTACGAACGGCCTCGGTG
>DASSJP010000683.1:0-8312 GCA_035691165.1 Rubrobacter sp. | reverse complement strand
CGGGCCATCAGGGAGCCGTAAGTGTTGTGGATCTGGGCGTGCCACCTTGCCTCGCCCGTCCGCCCACCTGGATGTACCACGTCGTCAGGCATCGTGGCCCCCTGGGGTATGAACAGCGCAGGCTCGTTCATGTCGCACCAGATCCCGGCGACCCCTTCATCTGTGAGGATTGCCTGGTTCTCGCCCCACCACCTGCGCGTCTCGGGGTTGGTGAAGTCGGGGAATGCGCAGACGCCCGGCCAGACTGCGTTGTGGTACTCCTCGCCGTCGTGCGTCTTGCAGTAAAGGTCCTTCTCCCTGCCATCCGTATAGACGGAGTAGTTCTCGTCAGCTTTGACGCCAGGGTCCACGATGGTGACTACCCGGAAGCCCTGCTCCCGCAGGTCGGAGATCAGGCGCCGCGGATCAGGGAAGCGGTCCTCGTTCCAGGTGAAGACGCGAAACCCGTCCATGTAGTGAATGTCGAGGTAGATGACGTCGCACGGGATGTCCCTGTCGCGGAACCCGCGGGCGATCTCGCGCACCTCCTCCTCGTTCATGTAGCTGTAGCGGCACTGCTGGTTCCCGAGGGACCACATTGGCGGCATCGGGGTACGGCCAGTGAGCTCGGTGTAGCGATCCACGACATCCCGCGGTGTCGGCCCGCAGAAGACGTAGTAGACGATCGCGCCCCCCTCAGCCCCGTAGTAGGCACGGTCCTCATCCTCCAGCGCGAGGTCGAACTCGACCCTGTGGGTGTTGTCGAAGAAGAGGCCGTGGGCTTTGCCGTCGGTCATCGAGAAGGTGAAGGGGATGGAACTGTAGAGGTTGTTGAGTGAGGCCGTGTGCCCTAGCGGTGGATCCACGTTGTAGAAGACCTGGTGCGAGCCCGTCTTCTCGAGCCCGCTCGTCCGCTCTCCGCAGCCGAAGTACCGTTCTCCTTCCTCCCGTTTTTTGTAGAGCCGCACAGGACTGCCGAAGGGCTCGGAGAAGACGTCGGCCCCTGGCGTCTCGACGGCGCCCATCCCGAGCTCCTCGTCGTCAACAGCGAACTCCCGGCCAGAATAGTCGCTGAACCCCACACGCAGCGGCTCCAACGAGACGCGGGCCGTCGCGGCTATGGTGGAGAGCGTGAGCTCCTCGTCGGACTCCTGCATCGAGACCTCGACCGCCTCCCAGTCCTCCTTCGCAACGGCCTCCGAATCGTACCTCGGCGGACGACCAGCGGGGAACATCCCGACCCGGAATAAGTCAGGGGCGAGAGCCGTCACTTCGACGGTCGTAGACCCTGCCCTGACTCGCAGGCCGCGGTCGTCGTGGTCTAGCAACTCTCCGGCACCGAGAGGCTCGTAGTTGCCACCAGTCTCAGGCTGTTTTTCGTAGGTTTCAGACAATGTTCCTCCTTGCGGTCGGACGCTGGTCAGGCAATCAGTTTTGGTTGAGGCTGGCATTCTACCGGACTATTTAGCTTTGCCGCCTCCTGTCCCAACGGCTCTCGCGAAGAGGATGATCGTTACGCTCAGGGCAACAACGAGGTAGAGGGCCACACCGAGGCTGGTCCATTCTGCGACGAACCCTATGAAAGGAGGGCCGACCAGGAAGCCTGTATACCCGGTGGTCGAGACCGCAGCGAGGGCGGGACCGGCGGCCATGCCCTTCGTCCGCCCTGCGGCGCTCAGGGCTGCTGGGAAGACTATAGAGAAACCAGCACCAGCGCAGGCGAAGCCGATGAGGGCGATGAGAGGGTGTCCGACGGCCAGCGCGACCCCGAGCCCTATGGCCGAAAGTGCCCCGCACGAACGGACGAGCCGTGTGGGGCCGAGCCGCTCGGTAAAACGGTCGCCAAAGAGGCGCCCGAAGGCCATGGCGAGCGAGAATGCCGCGTATCCGGCTGCGGCGAAGCCTGGACCAGTGTCGAGGGTGGTGTTCAGGTAGACAGCGCTCCAGTCTCCCATCGCTCCCTCCCCGAGCAGGACGCAGAACGAGATGATCCCGAGCCCAAGCAGCGCCCGCGTAGGCCTGGCGAACGCGGGAGCCCCGTCTTCCGAAGCGTCCGCGCCGGCGGGCAGGAGTTTCTTGTAGACGGCGGCGAATGCTATCCCCGACAGGACGGCTATCGCGGCGAAATGTGGCAGGGGCCCGATCCCCAGAGAAGCGACGAGGCCGCCTACCGCCGCGCCCGCAAGCCCGCCGAAGCTCCACGCAGCGTGGAAGGAGGACATGATCGGTCGCCCGTATCCCTCCTCGACGGCGACGGCCTGCGCATTCATCGAGACATCGAGCCCGCCGTTCGCAGCCCCGATCACCGCGAGGGCGGGAACGAGGAGGATGATGTTCGGAGCGAGGGCAGGCAAGACGAGCGAGAGGGAGAGCAGCATCGCCGTCGTCCCGACCACGCGCCGGCTGCCGAATCGGGAGACGAGGGCTCCCACGATTGGCATGGCGACGAGCGCCCCGACAGCAGCCCCGAGGAGCGCGAGGCCGAGCAATCCCTCGCTCAACCCGAGCTCTCGCTGTATCGCGGGTATCCTGACTACCCAGGTCCCGATTACGACGCCGTTTACGAAGAACACCCCGAGCACGGCGAAGCGGGGCATGCGGAGCGCCGGTCGGGGATGCGGGGGCACACCGCTCACGGCTTCACCCACGCTCCACGGGCAAACCTGGATCGCAGGGGCGTTGTAAGGGCGGTTCGCGAACCGCCCTTACCGAACCGCCCTTACGGGGATCGGGCTGCCCCTTCAAAACTCTATGTCCCTGCCCACGTCGCGTTCCACGGCGCGGTCGTAGACGACGCGGGCCGCCGCCATGTCCTCGAGAGCGAGTCCCTGGCTTGCGAAGAGGGTTATGTCCTCAGGGCCGCGGCGGCCAGGCACCTGTCCAGCGATGACCTGTCCCAACTCGTAGACGGCCTCGGGCAGGATGGCGCCCGTTTCGAGCGGCAGCATCAGGTCTCCGGCTTCCAGGCCAAGCTCCTCGCGCGAGTCGGCACACACGAAGCTAGCCCTCTTCACGACCTCGCGGTCGATCTCGGTCTTGAACAGGAAGTTGGACCCGGCGGCGTTGACGTGCGCCCCAGGCCTGAGCCACTCTCCGAGTAGCACGGGCTCCCTCGATGACGTGACTGTGACGACGATGTCCTGGGCCGCGGGCTCCTCGGCGGCGTGTGTGGTCTCTATCTCCATCCCGAGCCGCTCGCCCATCTTCTCGGCGAACGCCTTCCGCGACTCCTCGCGGCGGCTGTATACGATGACACGGTCGAGGTCCCGAACGGCGGCTATCGCCTCAAGCTGGCTCTCGGCTTGCCAGCCTGCACCGTAGATGCCGAGAGTATTCGCGTCCTCCCGGGCCAGGTGCTTCGTCGCGACCCCGCTCGCGGCGCCCGTGCGCTGTTGCCCGAGCCTGTCGGACTGCATGATCGATAGAAGCTCCCCGCCCTCGGGGTCGAAGAGCATCGTGTAGAAGCGGGCTCCCGTGCGCGCGACGGTGTAAGCCTTCAGACCGAGAGCCCCGATCTCCGGCGCCCCTGCTGCCATGTAGTTGAGGCCGCCCGTCGGGAGGGCTACGCGGCGGCGGGCGCGGTTCGTGGCGCGTCCCTCGGCGTGCTGGCGCAGGACCGACTCGACGGCGTCGAGAGTAGAGGGCATGTCAAGCAACTCTTCGACCTCGTTTTCGGTGAGGAACAGAGTCAAGGCGTCTCCTCCCTGTTCATAATCGGCTTATCCGCTAAAATCGCTCCACTTATGCGGGTTCTCGTCATAGACAACTACGACTCCTTTACGTACAACCTGGTCCAGTATCTCGGGGAGCTCGGGGCCGAGGTCCTCGTGCGGCGTAACGACGAGGTCACACCCGAGGAGGTCTCCGCGCTCCACCCGGATAGGATAGTAGTCTCACCCGGTCCCTGCACGCCGAACGAGGCCGGGGTCTCAGTCGAACTCATAGAGAAGGTCTCGAACGAGGTCCCTATCCTCGGCGTCTGCCTCGGACACCAGTCCATAGGGCAGGCATTCGGGGCGAGGATCGTGCGCGGCGAGCCAGTCCACGGCAAGACGGCGAGGATAATGCACGACGGTGAGGGAGTTTACAGGGGCCTGGATCAGGGCTTCGAGGCTACCCGCTACCACTCCCTCGTCATCGAACCGGAGTCCGTGCCGGAGTGCCTCGTCGTAACCAGCCGGACCGAGGACGGCACGATCATGGGCGTCAGGCATCGCGAGTACCCCGTCGAGGGCGTCCAGTTCCACCCCGAGAGCGTCCTGACCCGCAGCGGTCACGACCTCCTCAAGAACTTCCTGGGGCTCTGAGCCGACACCTTGCTGCGTGAAACGTTGCGCAAAGTCGCCGACGGAGAGGCCCTGACCGAGGGCGAGGCGGAACGCGCCCTCGAGACCATCATGGAGGGCAACGCTCCCCTCGCAGCGACGGCGGCTCTCCTCACGGCATTGCGAGTCAAGGGTGAGGCCGTACCCGAGATCGTCGGCTTCGCCCGCGCCATGCGCCGCTTCGCAGCGAAGGTCGAGGCGCCAGAGGGCGTCGTCGATACCTGCGGCACGGGCGGTGACGCCAAGGGGACCATAAACATCTCGACGGCCGCAGCGTTCGTGGCGCGAGGGGCGGGGGTCGTCGTCGCCAAGCACGGCAACAGGGCGGCGACCAGCCGTGCGGGGAGCGCAGATGTGCTGGAAGCTCTAGGAGCTGAGATAGATCTGGGGCCGGATCAGGTCTCCCGCTGCATCGCGGAGGCGGGTATCGGGTTCATGTTCGCCCGTACACACCACCCCGCCATGAGGTTCGTAGCCCCTGTGCGGGCCGAACTGCCTTTCAGGACCGTCTTCAATCTGCTCGGGCCGCTCACGAACCCCGCCGGGGCGAGGCGCCAGCTCGTCGGGGTCTTCGGCGGCGCATACGTGCGTCCGGTCGCCGAGGCGCTGAGGGACCTGGGAGCCGAAAAGGCTCTAGTCGTGCACGGGACCGACGGGATGGATGAGATCACAGTCACAGACAGAACCCTCGTCGCCGAGGTCTCGGAAGGTGAGATAGTGGAGTACGAGATCTCCCCCGAAGACTTCGGCCTCTCCCGCCACGCCCCCGACGGCCTCCTAGGTGGCGACGCCCACCTGAACGCCCGCATCCTCCGCGACATCCTCTCCGGCGAGGAGACGGGGGCAGCCAGCGATGTCGTGCTCCTGAACGCCGGCGCCGCGATCCATGTCTCGGGCACAGCGAATTCGATAGAGGAAGGCGTGCGTCTGGCACGGGAGTCTATTAGCGGCGGGTCGGCTGCGAAGGCCCTGGAAGATTTCATAAGGACAACCCGCCGCCTGTCGGGGACCGCATGAAGCGCGCCACCGTCCTCGACGAACTGGCCACCGCCGCCGTCCGCCGCGCTGAGAAATTGCGTAGCGACACGGACCTCGACCTCCTCTACCAGGAGGCGCTCCTCTTCGAAAAGAGGGACTTCGCCCGGGCGCTCAGGCATCCCGGCCTCGCCGTCATCTCAGAGATAAAGCGCGCCTCTCCCTCAGCCGGATTTATCCGCGAGGCCGACCCCGCAGAGTGGGGGGCCCGCTACGAGACCGAAGGCGCGAGTTGCCTCTCTGTATTGACGGAGCCCGAGCGCTTCAGGGGAAGCCTCGAAGACCTCGACGCCGCCCGAAACTACACCACTCTGCCCGTCCTCCGCAAGGACTTCACCGTAGACGAGGCGCAGGTCCTCGAAGCCGGAAACAGGGCCGACGCTGTCTTGCTCATAGCGGCGCTGTTCGACGCGGCGGCACTCGCCCGCTACGTCTCTCTGGCCATCGAGGTCGGCCTGACGCCGCTTGTGGAGATACACGACGAAGAGGAGGCGAACCTCGCCCTGGAGTCAGGCGCCAGGGTCCTCGGCGTGAACAACCGCGACCTCAGGGACTTCACCGTTGACCTCGGCACCTTCGAGCGACTCGCCCCGAAGCTCGCTGGCGCGACGCTCGTAGCGGAGAGTGGCGTCAAGAGCCCAGAAGACGGAAGGCGTCTACGCGACGCCGGGGCCGACGCAGTCCTCGTAGGCGAAGCGGCGATGCGCGATCCGGGTCTCGTGGCGCGGCTGGCGGCGCTCGCGTAGGGGCGGTTCGCGTAAGGGCGGTTCGCGAACCGCCCCCGACCCACACTGCCCCTATGCTAATGCGACAGAGGACATCGGCCGATACAGAGACCACGATGGAACGTGGCGAGCGACATCACCGCCGGCCGATCCGCATGAAAGGCTACGACTATACCGGAGACGGGGCATATTTCATCACCATCTGCATTCACGGGCGGATACATGTCTTCGGGGCGATAGTGAATGGTGAAATGCGATTCAATGAGTACGGTCGAGAGGTTGCGAATTGTTGGTCGTGGTTGGCGGAGCGATACCCTTACGTTCACCTGGACCAATGGGTCGTGATGCCGGACCACATGCACGCGATCATCGTGATCACCGATGACCGTGGGGGCGGTGCCGGTTCGAACGTTACGGGTTCGTACGGCATGCGTAGGGGCGATTCGCGAGCCGCCTCTACTACATCAACCGCCCTTACGGGGTCCGTGGATCAACCACAAGTTCGTGTGGATGGTGGGGGGATCGTACGGACGAACCGCAAATCGTTGGGGCGTTTGATCGGGGCGTTCAAAACCGTGTCCACCAGACGCGTCAACGACATCAGATCCACCCCAGGCGCGAAATTGTGGCAACGTAACTACTACGAACATATCATCCGCGACGGCAGGTCCTTGCGGTGCATCCGCGAATACATCGGCAGCAATCCCTCGCGGCAGGAGAAGACCGCCGGCACGCAGCGATGACGGTGTGCATCCGATCAGTCGGAGATGTCCCTCGAACTCCGGCGTGTGTACGCCGACGACGAGCAGGTCATCGTACTTTTCCTCGTTAAGCGTCCAACCTCGCGAAGAGTGTGTTGAGTGACTCGGCCAGGGTGGGATGGGCGAAGACGCCGTCCCGGAGCGCCGTGTACGGCAGTTTTCCCATCATGGCTATCTGGATCATCGCCATGATCTCACCCCCCTCCACGCCGAGCACGGCGCAGCCCAGGATCTCACCTGTCCCCGCATCGATCACAGCTTTCATCATGCCCCTGCTCTCATCCGTCTCTATCGCACGCGTCACGTCACTCATCGGTATGCTCGCCACCCTGTAGTCGAGTCCCCTTTTGCTGGCCTCTGATTCGCTCAGGCCGACCCGTCCGAGCTGCGGGTCCATAAAGAGCGTGTAGGGTACCAGACGGTCGGATATGGTGGCGTCTCCACCTTCGAGCAGGTTGGCTTTGATAATCCTGTGGTCGTCGTAGGAGATGTGGGTGAAGGCAGGACCGCCTTTGACATCGCCAATGGCGTAGACGCCCTGGGCGCTCGTCTCCAGCCTCTCGTTCACCTTCACGAAGCCGCGTTTGTCCGTCTCGACGCCGGTCGCCTCAAGGTTCAGGAAGTCGGTGTTTGGAGGGCGTCCGGCGGCCACGAGAAGGTGCGAGCCTGAGAGGGTACGCTCCCCTTCTGGTGTGTCGAGGCTCAGCTGTATCCAACCGCTCCCGTCCCTGCGCACGTCTTTGGAGTTGGCATTGAACAGCATTGTGATGCCGTCTTCGCGCAGGATGTCCGCCACCGCATCGGCTATGTCCGGGTCTTCGCGCGTGAGGAGCTGTGGGCCGCGCTGTGCGATCGTAACCTCCGAGCCGAAGCGCCGGAACATCTGGGCGAACTCGAGCCCAACGTAGCCGCCGCCGAGCACGAGCAGGTGCTCCGGAATCTCATCTAGCTCCATGATCGTCGTCGAGGTCAACGCGGGGACGGTGTCTATCCCTTGTACCGGAACCCCGCCCGGCCTGGCCCCGACGTTGATAAACACTTTCTCCGCGGTCAGTTGGATATTCTCGCCGTCGTTCAGGCGGACCTCCAGTTCCTTCGGTGCGGTAAAGCGCGTCTCGCCCATCAGGAGGTCCAGGTTCTCCGCTTCTTCGAGACGTCGTTCGTTACTTCTACGGAAATACTCCACCATATCTCGTTTCCGCTGACGAACCCTCGTCATATCCACGTTCACATGGCCGTCCGTCACGCCGTAGTCGGAGGAGCGACGGTCGAAGTAGGCCACTTTCGCGCTTGCTACCATCGTCTTGGTCGGGGTACAGCCCTCGTTGATGCAGGTGCCGCCGACGTGTTCCCGCTCTATTACAGCCGTCTTGTAGCCGGCTGCGGCGAGGGCTCTGGCCAGCGGGTTCCCACCCTGGCCAGAGCCGATCACGACAGCATCGTAGTGTTGTGTCAAGAGAAGCTCCCTTCCATTGTCCATGCAAGAA
>DASSJP010000682.1:0-5691 GCA_035691165.1 Rubrobacter sp. | reverse complement strand
CTTACGCTCGGTTATGTCGCGGGCGATCGTTGAGGCGCCCGTGATGTTGCCGGCTGAGTCACTGAGGGGGGAGATGGTAAGCGAGATATCCAGCCTCCTGCCATCCTTGGCAATGCGTACGGTCTCGTAGTGTTCTATCTTCTCCCCTCGTCGCAGCTTCTGGAGGATGCCGGGTATCTCGTCGGGGTTCTCGGACGGTACGAGGATGGAGATGTGTCGTCCCACGACCTCCTCGGGTGAGTAGCCGTAGATCCTCTGAGCGCCCCTGTTCCAGCTCGTGATCACGCCCTCCAGCGTCTTGCTGATTATGGCGTCCTCCGAAGAGTCCACTATGGCGGCGAGGCGGGCTTGCTGCTGCTGGGCGCGCCTCTGCTCGGTCATGTCGCGCATGATGTTGACCGCCATTCGGATTCGGCCCTCCTCGGCGAAGACGGGCACAGCCCTGACCAGAGTCCACCGCTCTTCACCCGTCTCCAGTATGCGGAAGCGCACAATCTCTTCGGCATCCTCTTCGCCCCTGAGCGCCCTCCGTCCCGGCAACCGCTCGATTGCGAGCGGGCTTCCCTCCTCGTCCAGGATCTCGAACTTCTTCAGCACCTCTTCAACGGGCGCTTCCACGAACTCCTTCACCGACGAGAAGCCGCACATCCTGGCTGCCGCCGCGTTGGCATAGAACAGCCTTCCACTTGCATCCTGGGCGGTGACACCATCAGCCACCCCGCCAAGGATGATCTCGAGCTGATCCCTGGACCCCCGCAGTTCCTCCTCCGCCCACTGGCGCTCTGCTATCTCCTTCTGGGCTTCCTCGTAGAGCCAAGCGTTGTCCACCGCAAGGGCGGCGCGGCGGGACAGTTCCTGCGCCAATTCCAGGTCCGCCTCCCCGTAAATGCGGCCCGATTCGGCGGTCACGAAGGTTATGGCGCCGAGTGTCTTTCCACGGGCCACGAGCGGCACCACCATGTACGATCGCAGGCCGAGCTTCCTGAGCATCTCCCTGTGTTGCTCATCGCGTGCGGCCTGGTCCACGAGCTCTTGGGGTATCTCGGACATCATCTGCGGCTGGCCGGTCCTGACCGCTTCGTGTACCCCGCCAGGAGCGTCAGGGTCGGGCGGATAATGCTCTTCGAGCCAGTAGACTAGCGCGATCTTCTCGGGATCTAGGTGCTCCACCGCGAGCCGCTCCAGGGACTCGTCGTCGTCCACGATATCTACGGCGCACCAGTCGGCGAGGGTCGGAACCGCGAGGCGCGCCACGCTGGCCAGCGTCGTTCTGTAGTCGAGCGAGGAGGAAAGCACCGTGCTCGCTTCGGCAAGGAAGCCTAGAGCCTCTGCGGTCCGCCTTCGCCCGGTCACGTCCTGGAAGTACACGGAAAGTCCGCCCCGAGAAGGATAGGCCCTTCCTGCGATCCACGTCCCACGCACAGGGGATGGCGTCTCGAACGCGACGGTCACGCGCTCCTCTGCCGCCCGCATGATCTGATCATAGAATTCGGAGCCAACCGCCTCGGGGAACTCATCCCAGATGTTTTTGCCGAGCAACTCTTCCCTGGAGTGGCCCCAGAGGTCCTCCACCTTGCCGTTGACGTACGTGAAGCGCCACTCCTCATCGACGGCGTAGAAGGCGTCGCTTATACTCTCCAGAATGTCTGCGACCCGTTCCCTGGCTGCCTGCTCCTGGGCCAGGAGACGGTCGCGCTCCCCAGCCTCCCTGCGCTCCGTAATGTCGCGAGTGACCTTAGCGAAGCCGCGGAGGTTGCCATCCTCATCCCTGAGGGCCGTGATCAGCACGTTGGCCCAGAAGCGCGAGCCGTCCTTGCGTACGCGCCAGCCCTCCTCCTCGTAGGTCCCCTCCGCAACTGCTATCCTCAGCTCTTCCTCGGGGTGGCGGCGCGCGAGGTCCTCTTCGGTGTAGAAGACGCGGAAGTTACGGTTCAAGATCTCCTCGGCCTCGTAGCCCTTTATGCGTCGGGCTCCCTCGTTCCAGGTCGTCACGTTACCTTGCTCGTCGAGCATGAAGATGGCGTAGTCCCTGACCCCCTCCACCAGCAGCCTGAAATGCTCCTCGCTTTGGCGTAGGGAATCCTCGGTCCGCCTGAGATTTTCGGACGGTCTCATGGCAATCCTCGAACTACCTCGACTTGCACCGGAGAAGTCACTGCCAGGCTATTTTCGCAGATTTGACGCTCTCAGGGAATCGTCCTTATCAGCCCAACGCCGTACCGGGCGAGGTTGTTCGGCCGGTACGGTAAACGCGGATACCGCTCGACACGGACCTACTGTGGTCTGTTCCTCACCCAGCGTCGCCTGAGGAAGTAGGCGAGCAGCGTCAGGAACACGAGGGCGACGACACCGTAGCCGAGGGACTTCGCGACGGCGAGCAACTCGCCCCAGTACTGGCCGAATACGTAGCCGACCAGCGAGTAGGCCACGGCCCAAACGACTCCAGCCGCCAGGTTGTAGGGGAGAAATCTGTAGTACTTCATCCTGGTAACACCGGCGAATAGAGGGGTCATGCTGCGCAGGCCGGGTCCGAAACGTCCGACGAAGACCGTCTTCCCGCCGTGCGCCTCGAAGTAGCGTTCCACCCTGTTGAGGCTCTTCTCGTGGACAAGGAAATGGAGGAAACGCACCTTGAGGATGCGGTGGACCAGGGGCCGCCCACCGATGCGCCCGATCCAGTACACGGAGTTGTCCGAGATGAAGGCCCCGGCGAAGCCGCTGAGCATCACCAGCGGAAGCGCGAGATGCCCGCTGTTCGCGAACAATCCACCTGCCAGTAGAACGATGTCTCCCGAGGCGGGGAGGCCGAAGTTGTCCAGGGCCGCCCCGAAGATTATGACGAGGTAGCCATGGGCGATGAGCAGGCTCGTTACGAAGCCCAGTATCTCCTCGGGGGAGGTGGGGATGGATCCAATGAATTCCAGAAGGATTCGCATACGCCGGAGGGTTTATACCACGCCGCACTTCCAGGCATGCACTCCGCGGTTGACGCGTGCTGGCCACGCGGCTATGCTGCCCTGAGGCAATCAGGGGCGAAGGGGTCCAGGAAGCCGGTGCGAGTCCGGCACGGTCCCGCCACTGTAACCGGGGAGCGAACCCGAAGACGCCACCGCAAGAGCAGCGGGAAGGTCGGGGTAGCGGAGAGCCGGGAGTCAGGAGACTGACCTTTCGCCCTTAACCCCGAACCGGGGCGAGGACCCCCGAGAAGGAGGCACCAATGGAGAAGACCCTCGAACGGCAGTCCCCGTCCACCCTCCCGCTGTGGAGCTGGCTGGCCCTGGCATTGTTGCTCCTCGCGTTGTTCGTACTCCTCTCTGCCAGCGGAGATCTTCTGGTTCCCCTTCTGGGACGGGCCGCAGGCCCATTCAATTACCTGCACGAGTTCGCCCACGACGGGCGACATCTGCTCGGCGTTCCCTGCCACTAGAGACGCGCGTGGTCTCGGCCTACCTGCGCCGTGGCCTGGCCGCAGGGCTGCTCGCCGGCCTCCTGGCAGGCCTCTTCGCCTTCTTCGTCGGGGAACCTTTCCTGGACCGGGCGATAGCCCTGGAAGAGGCATCCGCAAGCGCCCACCATGAGGAGATTTTCTCCCGCTCGACCCAGAAGGTGGGCCTCTTCTTCGCCACTGGTCTCTTCGGGGTGACCGAAGGAGGGGTGTTCGGGCTCTCGTACGCTTTTTTCCGCGAAAGGCTCGCAGCGGGCGGCGACTTCAAGCGCAGCATCTCCCTAGCCGGCGCCATCTTCGTCGGGGCGTTCTTGATCCCCTTCCTCAAATACCCAGCGAACCCGCCATCCATAGGAGACCCCGCCACGATAAGGGAGCGAACAGCCGCCTACTTCACGCTCGTCGCCCTCTCGCTGCTGGCAATTTCCTTCGCCTGGCTCGCCTCCCGCACGCTGAAGACGCGGGGCGTCGGTACTGTGAGACGCCGTCTGTTAGTCGGGGCAGGTCTGGTCGTCGTTATTGGCGTGCTGTTCCTGGTTCTGCCTGCCGGGCCCTCCGCTGATGGGTTTCCGTCCGGGCTGCTGTGGGCTTTCAGGCTCTCGTCGTTCGGTACCCAGGTGGTCTTCTGGGCCGGGCTCGGGGTACTTTTCGGCCTGCTTTGCGAACGGGCCAACCGGAAGGATGCCGTAGCTTGAACGGCGCTTTGCTCGTAGCCGGCACCCACTCGGACGCGGGGAAGAGCGTCGTCGTGGCAGGCATCTGCCGCTGGCTTGCGCGCGAGGGAGTGAGCGTCGCGCCGTTCAAGGCCCAGAACATGGCGCTCAACTCGTTCGTGACGCGGGAGGGCGCGGAGATCGGCCGCGCCCAGGCCGCCCAGGCTGCTGCTGCGATGATCGAACCCGAGGCCGCGATGAATCCGATCCTGCTGAAGCCATCAGCTGAACGGACCACGCAGGTCATCGTATGCGGCAGGGCGTGGGCGACGGCGAGCGCTCTCAGCTACGGGAGGATGAAGAAGCGGCTGATGCCCGTCGTGCTAGATTCGCTCGCGGAGCTGCGGCGACGTTTTGACGTCATTATCTGCGAGGGAGCGGGGAGTCCGGCGGAGATCAACCTTCGGGAGAACGATCTCGCCAACATGGGACTCGCCCGCGCGGCGGACCTGCCCGTCATCCTCGTCGGAGATATCGACCGCGGCGGCCTCTTCGCGAGCCTCTACGGGACGATCGCGCTCCTCTCGCCCGAGGACCAGTCGCATATAACAAGCTTCCTCGTCAACAAGTTCAGGGGGGACCCAGCGGTTCTCGCACCCGGCCTCGACAGTATGACCTCTCTAACGGGCCGTCCGTTCCTCGGGACTCTGCCCTGGATCTCCGGCCTCGGCCTCGACGGAGAGGATTCGCTGTCACTCGACTCGACGCGTCCCGTGAAGCCTCCGCTTGGCCGCGATGTACTCAATGTCGCAGTCGCGCGACTCGGACGCATCAGCAACTTCACGGACTTCGATGCCCTCGCCCACGAGCCAGGCGTCACGGTGCGCTTCACGCAGTCGGCGGAGAAGATCCTGGCCGCAGACCTCGCCGTCCTACCGGGAACGAAAGCGACGGTAGATGACCTGAAACTGCTACGCACCCGCGGCCTCGACCACGCCTTCGCCGAAAGGGCCAGGCGAGGTATGCCCACGCTCGGTATCTGCGGCGGCTACCAGATGCTCGGAGGACGCATCACGGACGGCGTGGAGAGCGCCGAAGCAGAGGCCATGGGGCTCGGGATCCTGCCTATCGAGACGTTCTTCGAGGAGGAGAAGGTTCTGGGTCGTACGGAGGGACGGGCTTCCAGGTTCGGCGATTCGGAAGTATCAGGGTACGAGATCCATCACGGAAGGGTCAGACGGCGCGGAGGCGAACCTCTTTTCGAGGATGGTGACGACACGGAGGGCTGCCTGACGGGGACGATTCTTGGTACATCGTGGCACGGCGTCCTCGAATCAGATGGCTTCAGGCGCGCCCTTCTGCTGTGGGTGGCCGGAGAACGCGGCCTCGACTGGTGGCCCGGCAAGGAATCCTTCGCCTCCGCCCGCGAAGCGCAGCTTGAGAAGCTTGGGGATCTCGTGGCGGATCACGTAGACCGCGAAGCGCTGATGCGGATGATTGACGAAGGGCAGGCTTTCGGACTGCCCTTCGTCAGCTCTCAGCTCTCAGCTTTCAGCGGTCAACAAGCTGTGGACGGTGCTGCAAACGAGGAAG
>DASSJP010000681.1:0-3306 GCA_035691165.1 Rubrobacter sp. | reverse complement strand
GACGCAGGTCAACCAACAGCCCACGGAGGCGAACATCACGATCAACGGCTCCGAGGTCGAGGTCTCCAAGAGCCGCGACGGATACGAGCTGAACCCGGCGGCCACTATGACCAGCATCGACAACGCCATCGACGACATGAGTGGCAAGGTCAGTCTCCAGGGCAAGGTGCTCGACCCCGACGTCACGACGGTCGAGGCCGATGCGGCGGCCAAGAAGGCCCGCGGGGCCCTCGCCGAGCCGATCGAGGTCAAAGCCCAGAACGGCGATAGCTGGAAGATACAGCCAGACAAGCTGGGTCCCGCCTTCGAAGTCACCAAGCAGGACGGCGCGATCGACGTCAGCCTGAACCGCGACCGCCTGGAGGGTGCCCTCACCCCCGTCTACGACGACCTCACGGTCAAGACCATAGACGCCAGCTACGGCTTCGACTCCGACGGCAACGTTATCGTCAAGCCCGCCCACTTCGGACGCCAGGTCGAGAGCGACGAACTCCTCGACGATGTAGAGGGCGGCATCTTCGACGGCAAGCGCGAGTACCAGGTCTCGACGACCGTCGACAAGCCCGAGTACACCACCGCGGAGCTCCAGGCCAAGAAGCCGACGAAGCTGCTGGGCTCCTACCACACCAACTACACAGCAACCTCCGACAAGTCCCAGGCGCGCGTGAACAACCTCAACACCGCCTCGCACGCCATAAGCGGCACGTTCCTGGCCCCAGGAGAGGTTTTCTCCATGAACGACACCGTCTCCGGGCTGGACTACCAGTCCGCACACATCATCGCTGACGGAGCGACGAGCAACGCTCTCGGCGGCGGTCTGTGCCAGGTGACCTCCACGCTGTACAACGCCGTACTCTACTCAGGACTCAGCATAGTGGAGCGCCACCCGCACGCCACCCAGCTCCCGTACATCAGGCCGGGGATGGATGCCACGGTATGGTTCGGCGACGCAAACGGCTACGGCGCGCTCGACATGAAGTTCAAGAACACCACCAACGGCTACATCCTCCTGCAGGAGTATGTGTCGAGCGACAACTACATCTACGCCGAGGTCTACGGCGTCCCCGACGACGTGAGCGTGAAGATGTCCTCGGATCCAGACTACATGGGCGCCAGCAGCTCCCAGTGGACCACCTACTACACCAAGAGGGAGAACGGCAAGGTCGTCGACAGGGAGCACTGGTCCACGTCCTACCAGGCCCTGTACGAAGAAGGCAAGCCGATCGCCACCTCCGACGTGCCTGTGGCGGAGGAAAACGGAGACTACTTCGGCCCATCCATAGCCGCAGCCGACTAGTACGCTGCAGCCCTTCGGGCCAGCGCGTTGCTAGTCGTAGCAGGCTCTGGCGCGAGTGTTCAGCCAAGAACAAGGAAGCTGAGGGCTGTTAGCTTGCAAAGGGTTCAATCCCTTTGCAAGCTGCTCTAGCTCCGTACGCCTGGCCTGGAGAGGGCCTCCTGGCCCTTCAGGACGTCTTCGGGCCTGCCGCCGGGGCGCAGGAGATGCGCCTCGCCGTGCCACAGCAACACCTCGGCGGGGGAGGGGTGACTCAGGAAGCCCAGGTTGGAGGCTGAGTAACCGTAGGCCCCGCTGTAGAACACGCCTATAAGATCCCCCACCTCGGGGGCGACGAGCGGGATGTTGTTGCCGAACATGTCCAGCGGCGTGCAGCACGGACCGGCCACCGCGATGCCCTCCTCGCCGGGTACGCCTTCTGTGCGGGTCAGGTTGAGGAGCGGGTAGGCCTTCCTGAAGACCTGCCCCATGTTCCCCGTGGCCGTGAGGTGGTGGTTCATGCCGCCGTCCGTGACGACGAAGGTCTTGCCCCTCGTCTCCTTCACTTCCACGGCCCGCGTGACGTAGACGCCGGCGTCGGCCACCAGGTAGCGCCCCAGCTCGAAGAGGAAGCGGCAGCCTTCGAGGCGTGGGTCGGGACGGTAGCCTGCCAGCAGCTCGCGGAAGCCCGCGGCGAAGGCGTCCAGGTCGAACTCGGTCATCTTCTCGAAGTAGGGGACGCCGAAGCCGCCGCCGAAGTCGATCATCTGAAGGGGATGGCCGGCGAGGTCCGCAGCCGAAAGCGAGATTTCCAGAATATTGCGGCAGTGCTCCAGCAAGGGCTCGACCTCGAAGACCTGGGTCGCCGTGTAGACGTGCACGCCGCGCAGCGTGAGCTCGGGGTGGGAGAGTGTCTTCCGCACGGCCTCACCCAGTTCGGCCTGGTCCATGCCAAACTGGCCGACCGTGCCGCCCATGCGCATCCCCGAGCCCATGAGCTGGGCTTCAGGGTTGATCCTGAGCCCCACCCCGATGGTCTTGCCGGCCTGCCTGGCTATCCCGGCGAGGCGGTCGATCTCGCCGAGGGACTCGACGTTGACGGCGAAGATGCCCTCATCAACCGCGCGCCCGAGCTCGTCGTCGGTCTTGCCCGGCCCAGCGAAGACGATGTCCTCGGGTTCGAAGCCCGCGGCCCGCGCCACCGCGAGCTCTCCAGAGGAGGCGACCTCGGCCCCCGCCTCCTGCTGTGAGGCTATGAGCTGGCAGACGCCCAGGCTCGGGTTCGCCTTTACCGAGTAGGAGATCTCCGTCCCGAGAGCCTCGTGGACGCGGCGGACACGGTCCGAGATCATCTCCCCGTGGTAGAGGTAGAAGGGCGTCCCGTAGTCTTCCGCTATCCGGGAGATAGGGATGCCCGAGGGGGCGAACTCGCCACCCGACTCGCCGCCGAAGCGCCGGGTCAGGTCTTTCGCTTTATCCGTTTGAGTAAGCATTGCTGATCCCCTTGCGGTCGATCTTGCCTGAGCCCGTCTTGGGCAGCTCGTCCCTGACGAGTATCACTTTAGGCACCATGTAGGGCGGCCCGTTCTCGATCACGTACTCGCGGACCCTGTCCACGGTCCCTTCCTCGCCGCCTTTGCGGAGCGAGATCACCGCTATGACGTCCTGCCCGACGGCCGGGTTCTCCACGCCGAAGGCGCAGGCCTCGTGCACGAGCCCCGAGCCGAGCAGCAGGTTCTCGACCTCCTCCGGGCTCAGGCGGTAGCCCTGGTTCTTGATCATGGCGTCCTCGCGCCCCAGAAAGTAGAGGTATCCCTCCTCGTCCCGTTTGACGGTGTCCCCCGAATAGACGACGCGCTCCACATCCAGGAGCTCCGGAGGGGCGAGCGGGTTCGGACGGTAGGCTTTTCTCGTGGCCTCCTCGTTGCCCCAGTAGCCTAAAGCCACGGTCGGGCCCCGATGGACCAGCTCGCCCGGCTCGCCGGGGGCAGCTTCATTGCCTTCTTTGGTTATGACCATGATGTCGGTGTTGG
>DASSJP010000680.1:0-2508 GCA_035691165.1 Rubrobacter sp. | reverse complement strand
AACAACGATCGTTACGACGTCTACATGGCCTTTCTGGACAACTCGGGCCAGCCTGACCGCCTCCCTCGGGACCCGACCGACCCCCCTGTGCCTGATCCCGCCGCGCGTCCGCCCAGGCAACTACTGAGGATCTCCGATACCCCGAAGAACACGTCCGGCCTCGCAGGTCTTGTGGACGCGGGCGGGGTCGCCATCGTGTGGCAGAGCGACGACGAGATCAACTCCGACCTGCTCGGTGTATACGGATTGAGCGTCACGCCGCAGGGCGCCTTCCGTGCACAGGCAGACCCCTATACACCGCTTATCGACAGCGGGCGCTACAAAGCGCACACTCTTCTGGACCATACAGTTCAGAGACTCAAGAGCGTTTCTATGGCCTGGGCAGGTGGGGCCTACTACTTCTTGCGACTGGGTCCGGGAGAAGGTCTCAACGAGCTGCAACTCGTCAGGACCAGTGCGGATGGAGTGATCGACGGCGCGTACGCGACGAACGGCGTGCGCGAACTCGCTCCCGGTCTATTCTTCCGTCAGCACGAGATGCACTGGACCGGGGACCGTTTGATCTGCGCATCTGTCGGTGAGTCGTCGGGCCCCGACGTCTTTCTGCTCGACGCCGCGGGCGAGCTCGTAACTGGGTTCGGCATCGAGGGTTGGCAGTGGATCGACGAGGGCGGCACCACGAATCCCGCGATCAGCCCTCAACTGGGCCACGTCGCGGAACCGGAGTTCAGGATCATCGTCGCCTACGGCGCCGGCCCGAATCTCCGGTACGCTGTATTCAACGCGAACGGGCAATTCTTCGTCTCCCCGCTAAGCCTCGCTCGTGCGGACGGCACGGCACGGCACGGCTGGTTCCACTACATCAGCAGCGAGGCTTACTCGATCGCCGTGTGGCACAGGGAGGCCGCGGGCAAAGCGACCGTGTACATCAACCAGTTTTCGATTCGCGGCGCGGCGCAGCACGCGCACGTCACGGCGTCGGGGGATCGCGAGCCTGACGACATCAGGCTAACGATGCTCGCGGGGGATTCGAGGAACGCCGTTGTCGCCGCCCGCCCCGTATTCATCAACAGCAGCAAGCGGGAGTACGGGACCGCCTGGCAATACCGCGACTCTGCCGCCCAGCCCTGGGAGATCCGGTTCAGCCGTCTCGACCGCGACGGCTACCCGATGGACAGCGCGCCGTCGCCGCCCGCACCGCCTGGGGGAACGCGGGACGTACGTGTGATCTTCCCCGGCGCTCCGGGCTGGCCCGCGGCGGCGCACGCGACCGAGCCGCAACTCGTCTCCACCTACACCCACCAATCATGGAGCAGCGCCCACCCCTGGAGTCCCGGCTACGGACTTGCCTGGCTGGGGCAGGACGCCGCAGGCGGGAGCAAGACGCTCTTCTTCACGGCGCTGGACGAAAACGGCGCCCGCGCGCAGCTAACCTTACAGCCGCCGTACGCGGCGGGTGCGTCCCGTAGCGAAGCCGCTCCCATAGTTCAGATCAGCACGTCAGGGGCGGACGTTCAGGAGTTCAAGCTGGTCTGGAACGGTCGCACCTTCCGCCTGACGTGGACGGAGACCCAGGGAGGACGGCTCAGGCACATGCAGACTGCGCTCACCCGCAACGGGCGACAGGAGGTCTTCAATCAACCAAGCTCTGCGCTGCTGCGCGCGACGCTCATCAACGGGGCGACCAACATAAACAACACCGCCCTACCCAACGTTCCGAGACCTCCGATCACGGCCGCGAACCGCAATCATGGCTACGGATGGGGAAGGGTGAACCTCCGCCAGTCTTTTTCTCCCTCTCCTCCCGTGACTTTCCACGTAAGGGATGACGAGGCCGTGGGATCCGGGCGTCGCGCACAGTACCGGTTCTACCTGCCTCCTGGCACAAAGTTACTCAGGACCACCCTGGCCTGGACGGACCCCCCACGCTCAGACGGCAGGATCGTGAACAATCTGCACCTGAGGGTTATTCCTCCGGGCGGAGCGGCGGCGGGTCTTGAGTACCATGGAAACACCTGGCGGGGGGCACCAGGTGCTCACCTGAGCCGGCCCGTGGCCCCCGGTGCACCTTTCGAGTCCGTGCACAACGTCGAGCAAGTCGTCCTCCGGGACCCACCCGGCGGCATCTACGAAGTGGAGGTTATCGCGCAGCCCTTCCCTGCCAACAGCTTTAACCAGCTTCGCACACAGCCCTTCGCCCTCGTCTTCGTCGGCAGCGGACAGGAAGTGCGCTACGGAGGCGTGCCGCCCGCGGGCCCGATCCCGGTATATTGAGCGCCCGGCTTCGAGACTCGAATGCTACAGATACAAGCAACGACCTTTGTCAAAGATCAAGGGATTGCATGCCAAGCTCGTAGGGAAGCGTCCTGTCCACTTTCGGTCGCGCGGCCGAGGTATGAACCAGTCCCGGGCCCAAATATATCGTGATGGATAAGACGCTTACCGACAGCAAATTGCATTGTTATTGAGCCGTTAGCATCTGCGGTGCGTGACCCTCGCTGGCAAGAG
>DASSJP010000679.1:0-3108 GCA_035691165.1 Rubrobacter sp. | reverse complement strand
CTGTTATCCGCAGTTGGGTGAATAAGGGCAAGAAGAAGGGCCGGATCCTCCTAGAGGTTCCAGCCCTCCTGCCTTCTTACGGGCAGTGCCTTCATGGTGGTTTCTTACCCTCGCCTAACGACCTCGCAGTTAGCCAAGATTCTGTCCTCGGTAGTGTTGTCGGTTAGGACCGTGTCGCGCCCGCGGCCGCAGTCAACCAGATCATCTTCGGCACGCCCACGCTCGCGGGCGTTGATGTGATCTCTACCGCGCCCACCGTAGAGGCGGTCTGAGTCGCCTTTGCCGGTTAGGGTGTCTGCGCCACCGCGTCCCCTGAGCGTGTCGTTCTCAGCGGTCCCCACCAGCTTATTGGGACCGTCGTTACCGACTTTCACCACCGCCAGGGCCGCTCCTGCGAACAGGACAAGGATCAGCCCCACGACAGCTAGCAAGATAGCCATCCTTCTCACGCGCCTAACTCCTTGTTGTTGGCCGTCCATGCACGCGTGGGGGTTTATACGCGGGGGAGCGCTGCTCGGATGGGCTAGAGGTTGAGGAGCCACCTCTCCTTTCCAGCGCCGACTTCCAAGAATTTCCCTTCCACGCACTCCGGTGAATAAGCCTTCCTGAGAGATGCGTCAGGGTGCGTTGTGTGGCATGCTTGGAGGTGCTAGTAGCAGGGGATGCATGCCAAGAGAAGGCGGGTGTGCCGTGATTCGCCAAGGACGCAGCATAGCTGTGGTGGTATTCCTGATCTGGTGCGCCGTTCTTCTTATGGTAGTTGGCTGTGCAGGGGTGCGCTCGGAAGCTCCGCAGGAGGAGAAGCAGCGACACACTGAAGCCACCAAGAAGGAGCAAACACGCTCACCCGAAGCTACGGCCTCAGAGAAAGTAGCCCGATGCCAGGGGACGCGGACCTTCCAGAAGTGGGGCGAGCACTTTACCACGAACGACCTACCCGGCTGTCCCAAAGGCGGTCTGCTCTTGGGCACCGACAAAAATGACAAGCTGGCTGGTCTGGAGGGCGATGACAAGATACGCGGCCTTGGCGGTAAAGACGAGATCTTAGGAGGAGAGGGCAACGACGTCATCTACGCTGGGCCGGGCGACGACCCCACCCTGGTTGGCGATGAGGGCCCTGCCGCTGGCGATGATGTCATCTACGGGGGACCCGGCGACGAAATGGAGATTAACGGAGGCAATGGCGATGACGTCATCTACGGTGGGGATGGCAACGATTCCATCCTCGAGATGTGGGATAGGGGGCACGACAAGCTCTATTGCGACAAAGGCAAGGACACCTACGACGCTGACAAGAAAGACGTCGTGTCGAGCAGCTGCGAGAAGAAGATGAAGTGGGGGCCTCCCATTTACTAAGGCGGTGGTGAATAATCCATTCCCGCGGTCCGGAGGTCCTGCCCGAGAGGGCCGATAATACGTCCTGTAGGTATTATCGGCATAGCACCGGTGCTATGCGCAACTTCTGAGAACTCCGTCAAGGCGAAGTCCAAGTGCAAAGCCTACGCACCCTAGCCATCTCCCCGACCACCTACTCTGTCTGGACGAGTTCGATGCCCTTTCTCTCCTCCGCCGTGCGGGCTAGGACGGCGTTTATCTCCAGCCCCAAGAGCACCATCAGACCCGTCACGTAGAGC
Organism: Rubrobacter sp.; assembly: GCA_035691165.1. Classification (GTDB taxonomy): domain Bacteria; phylum Actinomycetota; class Rubrobacteria; order Rubrobacterales; family Rubrobacteraceae; genus Rubrobacter_D. Next base: position 1,474 of record DASSJP010000679.1, on the reverse strand, counting down.
CAGAGCATGAACACTATCACCGCCCCGAGCTGGCCGTAGATCTGCCCGTAGTTGCCCAGTTTCGAGACGTAGTAGCTTAAAGCGCCATTAGCTAAGAACAACAGGATGGTCGCCATAAACCCGCCCGGTGTGATCCACTTGAACGGTAGCTTCGCGTCGGGTGCGAGGTAGTAGAGCAGGTCGAGGGCCAGGGTGATGGCTACGAAGACCATGGCCCAGTTCAGGAGCTTCCCGAGGCCCGCGGCGCTTTCCGGCAGACCGGCTATAGACGAGACGTAGGCTCCGGCGTTGAAAACCGCGAGGGTCAGAACCGCGACGAGTAGCGTAAAACCCAAGGTTATGATCAGGCAGGCGCCGCGCAACCGCCAGAACGGTCGGCTCTCCTCGAGGCGATAGGAGCGGTTCGCCGCCTTGGTGATGGAGATAGAGACGGCCTGGCCCAGCCACAGGGCGCCCAGGATACCTAGGACGAGCACGCTGGTGCTTGTGGTGCGAAGCGTGCGATTGACGTAGTCGACCACGAGAGTATGGGCGTTCGCAGGCACGAGCCTCGTAAAGACCTCTAAGAGGTTTTTCAGGCCAGCCTCGGGATTTCCGATCACGAGACCCGTCAGGGAAACGAGGACGATGAGAAACGGGAAGAAGAACAGCAGGAAGAAGTAGGCGACCTGGCCGGCGAGCCCGAGCAGATCGTTGCGTCGCATCCCGAGCACTACTTGTCCAAGCATCCGGGGGCCGAGGAGGCTTTTCAAGTCCGAGAAGAACTCTCCCATGTTTGTGTAGGATACCCGGCCCGATGGGTGAGGACTATACAGGTCCGTGAAAGTCGACTTCGCCGAATTTGCCTTCTACGAGGTTGGATGAATAAGGCGTTCGCTAGGTTCTATGCTCTGCCTTGGGGAACGCATCGAGCGCCCGGCCCATCGCTCCCAGCATGCCTTCTCGGGTACGCGCTCCGGCCCTCCATCATCTGTAGAAGCGTGTATCATGCACTTGGGTAGCTACTAGGGGAAGAAACATGGCGGTGCGTCTCCTGTTGATGTTTGCAGTCTTGTCGACCCTCTACGGGTGCGGACAGGTGAGTACTCAGTCCGAAAAGCACGGTGACGTTGAGCGAGCCAAGTCCGTGACGCCGGAGGGCGCTGGCCAAGAAGAGACGGCCCAAGTGATGACCCCGCAGCCGGTGGATAACACCGAAACGGCTCCCGCCAAACCCAATTACGTCTTTATCCTCCTAGACGACTTGCGCAAAGACGAACTCAAATACATGCCAAAGACCAAAGCGCTGCTGGCTGAGCGAGGCATTACTTTTGACAATGCATACGTCTCAAACGCGCTCTGCTGCCCATCTCGGGCGACCATCATGCGCGGCCAGTACTCCCACAACAGTGGAGTGTGGACCACCCACAACAGCTTGATCGGTGGTTGGGAAACCTACAAGAGCAGGGGCCACGAGCGAGATAACGTCGCTACG
>DASSJP010000678.1:0-2854 GCA_035691165.1 Rubrobacter sp. | reverse complement strand
AGTAGCGAGAGTATGGAGGATCTTGTCTCCGTGATGGACTTTCCTCCCGCAGAACCACCGCCTTGCTGACCGGGATAAGCACTTTCCTGTGCCTGGGCGTGACTCTCGCCGGCTTCGTACTCTCTGTTGTGGCGTCTCGATACCCTTGACAACAATATATACTGATAAACAGATAAGAACTACCAGGAGGTAGAACATGTCGGAGCCCATAGCGGTTACCATCGACACATTCCAAGAAGAAGTATTGAACTCCGAAGTCCCAGTACTAGTGGACTTCTGGGCTGCGTGGTGTGGGCCGTGCAGGCAGGTCGCCCCGGTGATGGATCAGATCGCCGCGGAGTATGATGGAGCGGTGAAGGTTGCGAAGATTGACGTGGACGCCGAGTCGGCGCTCGCCGGTCACTTCGGGGTCTCCAGCATACCAACCATCGCGTTCTTCGAGCCGGGCGAGCAGCCCAAGGCCGTCGTCGGCGCGCTCCCCAAAGAGATGGTCGAGTCCGCCTTCGAATTGGACCGCTTCGCCGAGGCCGGATAGTCTATCTGATATTACACTTCCGGCCTGCTGACATCCCCGCCCGGATAGCCGCCACCCGTGCCGTAGAATCTCTCCCTGCCTATCCTCCGGCGGGATAGCTCAGTTGGTAGAGCACATGACTGAAAATCTCGCGCCACCCCCAAGGCGTACTCCCTACGCACCACCCACGCCTGAGAAAAGCGCCGCATCCCGCGAAAGAAGGCCCCTTCGCGTTTGCTTGAAACCGGCAGAGACCGGCGCGGGGGCGCGCGGTATGGGTCGCGTATAGGTCAACCGGTGGGTCAGGGGTTTCTAAAAGTGCATTGCAAAACCTCACGGTATGTAGTTGAGAGAGCATGTCCCAGGGGACGCCGCTCTTGAGGAGGAAGATGATGCCGGCCAAGGCGGCCCGATCTTCGACCCGGGACCGACCGCCTCTGGGCTTTGGCGGTTCAGGCGGCAGCAGCGGTTCTATGATCTCCCACAGCTCGTCGGTGACAAGTTCTTTGCTCATGCTGACGAGCGTACCATCCACTCACGAGCAGGTTTCGCAAGATAGTCTTACTGCCGAGGTTCTACTTCTCGATCCGAGGTCGGGCGGCTTCCACGTCGTTCCACCCGCCCCAAGGCTCCGTCCAGCCGCGGGTCATGTAACGGTAGAAAAGGTGCGCCCCGAGCCCCATGGTCGGGAGCCCGAAGGCCCATACCCGAAACCAACGCGTGCCGTAGAGCTTCCGCGCGACGATCAGGAACACCGCCCATTTGACGATCCTCAAAGGTATCGGCTGGTGCCGTCTGGAGAACATTACGCTCAGTTCCCTGCGGATTTGCTCGCGTAAGCCGGTCTCTCTCCGACCTTCCTGGTTCACAGCGAACCTCCCTTGCCAATCATCGGACTTGCGGCTGCACTTCGGAGTCTAGCACCATGGCGGGGGGGCGCCGCATGACGCTCCACACGAGCAAGACCAGGCCTCGTGGTGAGTGTTCGCCTTTACGTTAGAGTAGTGACCATCCGCTCACGAGCAGGTTTTGCAAGGCTCTCTAAGAAGGATGGATCAGAGGCGGGAGAGGAGCCACTTGGTGACCTCGGGGCGTAGTAGCGGTAGCGCCTGGAAGTAGTGCCGGGCCGCTTCGGGGGAAGAGGATGGCGGGGTATCATCTTCGCCACTTTGCCGAACTCATCATAGTTCATTGAGATGAAATCGGCACACTCCTCGGAGGTCATCCACGTCATTCCGTCGGCCATCGTCTCGGCGAGCCTATCCAGCGTTGTGACGAGACCAGTGGGCTTGCCTGGGCCGGGAGCGCGGCGTCGCGTAACGTCTCGTAGCATCATGGGGCATCCCTGGCGCCGGGGTCGTGCAGGATCTCGTCCTCCGATGGCAGATAGTTCAGTTGCCAAGATATGTGCAGGTAGCTTACGCACTACCCGTCGTGAAGGTCCTGCTGAAGCTCTTTTTCAGTGCGTTGCCCGCGACGTCCTTGGCGCCTCTGTTTACGATTACCTGGTACCTGCTGTCTGCTGAGAGCCTCGTCGCAGAGCTGCCGTAAGGGTCGAGTACCGCCGTCATGCACTGGGTCCCTGCCGTACTATCGGCCACGCAAGAAACCGTTGTCCCGTTTCTGACCTGCGATTTGCTTCCATCTGAGTGGAGCCTGTAGAGCTTTATGGTATCGGTGTCTATGGTGGTGGGCTTCATGTCGTCTGTGAAGGTGATCTCGAAGTTGGTGTTTCGCCGAGCCAATCCTGCACCGCTCGTTCTGGTGGCTCTCACGTTGCTGACTGTGGGTGGTGTGGCGTCGATGAAGACGGCGAATGTGAGATCTCGGCTCGAGGCATCTGCTGTGAACGCCCCCGTTCCATTCTGGTTCAGGGAGAAGGTGCCAGCACAGATGTTGCCTGGCGAGACGGTTACGCCGTTGTAAGCAGTCTCCTCTACCGTTACTACCATGGCGTAATTGCTACCTGCTCGAACCCTCGCAGGAGACGAGAAGACAGGGTATGCGAACGCATAGCCAGAGGCGGGGTTGTACACCACGGTAGTGGCGAGGGGAGCAGTCCCAGTGGGAATGCCAAACAGGTCCGCGTTCCATATCTCTACTGTGTAGACGGAACCCTTGTTCATCACGTTGTAGGTCTCGACGAACCCCCTGGTGAGCCCGCCTGTGTGCCCTGCGGTAAAGGACTCAGCGTATTTCTTGTTACCAACCAGGCCAGAACGCGTGGAGGCTTTCGCCAACTTCTTCAAGAGGTACATGAGTATCTCTACGGTGGTAGCTGCCGCACTCCCAATTCCCGTCACGGCGTTTCACTGAATACCTACGCTATCGTTCCAAACT
>DASSJP010000677.1:0-6228 GCA_035691165.1 Rubrobacter sp. | reverse complement strand
CGAGCTCCACCCCGAAGGAAAGACCGGCGATCCTACGCAGACGGACTAGCGTCTGCCTGCCAAGTGGCCAGATCCCAGTCCGTCTGGAGCGTTCTTTTCCTGGCAGGTTGGCTCAGTGATGAACGAGGTGATGCTGCGGAGGCGCAGCTCGGATTAGCCCGATGCACAGCACGAACATCCAGCTGAGGAACAGCGCGGGACCGAGGGGAGAGGACTCTCCTTCGGCGGTGCCGAAGACGCTTATCACGGCCCCGATTAGGAATACAGCCGTAACGCCCAATCCGGCGAACCCGAGCCAGCGCGGCAGTAGCCGAGTTCTCAGTACTGCGAGTGCGATGGTGCCGGTCAAAGCGGTGACCGCGAATACGACCGGGACGGTTGCCTGGAGCTCGAATAGCGTCAGCACGGCGGCGGGGTCTCCGGTATCGGCTACCCGAACCAGGGCGGTCTCCGCCGCGGTGGATACCAGCCCCAGGGCCACGAACACCGCACCACTCGCCAGCACCCCAGCCGCAACGACCTGTTCGCCTGCATGGCGGAGCGTGCCAGCGAGCGCGGCGAGGAAGATCACGAACACGAGGAGCCCGATCCCGTTGAGCACCTCACTTAGCAGCAACTCGAAGCGGTGCTCCGCGAAGTAGGCGGCTACCGTGGCCACGGAGCCATCAACGGGTCCTGGACTCTGCAATACTACGTGCGCGAGATACAAGGCCGCGAACACGAGCCCGGCGCCACCGCCCAGGCGCGTAGCGTCGAGGTCAGCTCCTCCGGACCGGCTCGCCATCCGGGCATCGTATCACGCAGGGGACGCTGGCAGGCATGAGTGAGAAACCATGCACGCGAGATTCTTGTCCAACTATTGCGAGACAGAATCATGCCAAATCGCTGAGACGTCAGGGTACTACCGGCAGGCACATTGGCGCGTCACCGCTCTGATCTGGAAAGTTGAGTATGCACAATGGTCGACCGTTGCCGCCTGCGGCGTAGTGGAGCGCGGTGCTCAATCTACCTCGTGACGGACCATCCTCTTTGGCATATAGTGGGCGATCCACTTCCACCGGCGGTCGCTTCCCGTCAATGACTCACGCCTGGAACATCGCCGCCGGGACCTGCTCGCCTTGGGAGATACTGTTGCGCTCGAACAACAGACATCTCGAAAGGAAATGATCGGCCTCTACAGGCTCCTTATGTCTCCCCGGGGATCGGGTGAGATCTACCGATCTAAATGGAGCTTCTCCGGCGCAAGGACGATCCCATCATTATCCGCGTAGACGTAGTGGCCCGGCGTCCACGTGACGCCGCCGAAGACCACGGGCACGTCCCTCTGCCCCTCGCCTTCCTTCTTGCTCCTCGAGGGGTGGCTCGCAAGCGCCAGTATGCCGACCCCGATCCCTGCCAGTTCCAGCGTATCCCTGACGCAGCCGTTAATGATGATCCCGGCCAGAGCCCGCGATGCGCCTATCGAGGCCAGGTTGTCTCCGAGGAGGGCGCAACGTAGTGAACCGCCGCCGTCCACGACGAGGACGCTTCCCGGCGTGAGGTCTTCCAACGCCTCCCTGACGAGCACGTTGTCCTCGTACACTCTTACCGTCGAGATCCTACCGTCGAAGCTATCCACAGAACCGAAGGACGTGAACATGGGCTCGCAGACCTCGACGCGTTCTGCGAAGCTGTCACAGATGTCCGCCGTCTTGACAGGCATCTCTTCCGTGCTCAACGCGCCGACTCCACTACAGCCCGCCAGAACTCGTCCCGTTCACCGGGCACGAAAGGTATATACAACGCGACGCGGTCTATGAGGTCGACGTAGCGCTCTTTAAGCGCGGCCCCGATCTCATCGGGTGCGGCCTCTACCGCGAACGCCGCCAGCATCTCGTCGGTGACGAGGGCGGGCATCTCGCGCCACTTCTTCTCGCGCGCCATCGTACCGAGCCTCTCGCCGACCCCTTCCCAGCCGTGGGCTTCGAGGACGGTTCGGTACGTCGGGGTCGAGGCGTAGAAAGAGATCTGGGCGCGCACCGACTCCCGCTGCTGTGCGGTCTCCTCTTCATTGTCTCCTGTAATAACGAACGCGCTGGTCGCGAGCACGACCTCCCCCGGGTTGCGCCCCGATTCTCTTGCACCCTCTGCTATTGCTGGACTGACGGTCTGGCGCACGTACTCGGGGGAGTGGAAGGGGTGGACGTGGAAGCCGTCGCAGATCTCGCCTGCGAGCCTGGCGAGACGGGTGTTGACGCCCGCAATGTAGACCGGGATCTCCGGGTGCTCTATTGGACCCGGGTTGAAGAAAGGGCTCATGAGCGTGTGCCGATAAAACTCGCCCTCGAACCTAAGGGGTCCTTCGGTCTGGAAGGACTCCCAGATCGCGCGCAGGGCCAGGATGTACTCGTGCAGCCGCGCCGCCGGCCTGTCCCAGGGCATCGAGAAGCGGCGGGTAATATGGGCCTTGACCTGCGTGCCGAGGCCGAGCACGAAGCGCCCGTCGGAGAGATCCTGGAGGTCCCACGCCGTCTGGGCAGTCTCCATCGGAGATCGCGAGAACGCGATGGCGACCGAGGTGCCCAGCTCCAACTCCCGTGTCTCGTTCGCGGCTATGGCGAGGGGCAGGAAGGCGTCGTGCTTGGTCTCGCTGGTCCATAGACCTGCGAAACCCATCTCTTCGGCTGCGCGGGCCGTACTGGCTATCTCTTTGAGGTATTCGCCATCCGTACCGGGGCTTGCGTCGAGTTTCATCGGGGGACTACGGGATGAGGAGGAGCTTGCCCGTGGTCTTGCGGCCTTCGAGGTCTTTGTGGGCCTGCTCCGCGTCTTCGAGGGCGTAGGTGCCGCCGATGCGGACGCTGAGGTTGTTCTGCCCGATCCAGGAAAAGAGGCTCTCGGCACGCCACATTAGCTCCTCACGATTTGCGGTGTACTGGGCGAGGGCGGGACGGGTCAGGAAGAGGCCGCCCTTCTGGTTGAGGATCTGGGGGTCGAACGGGGGCACAGGCCCGCTGGAAGCCCCGAAGAGCACCATGTAGCCGCGCGGGCGCAGGACGTCGAGGCCGCCGTCGAATGTGTCCTTGCCCACGGAGTCGTAGACGACGTTGACGCCCTCGCCGTCCGTGATGCGGTTTGTCTCCTCGACGAAGTCCTGCTCGGTGTAGATGATGACCTCGTCGGCACCCGCTTCCCTGGCGAGCTGTGCTTTCTCTTCTGTGCCTGCGGTCCCTATGACCCTGGCACCGAGCAGCTTTGCGATCTGGACGAGCAGAAGCCCGACGCCGCCGGCGGAGGCGTGCACGAGCGCCGTCTGGCCCTCCCTGAGCGGGAAGGTACTGTGCGTCAGATAGTGGGCGGTCATGCCCTGGAGCATGACCGCCGCGGCCACCCGCGCCTCCACGAGCGTGACGTTGAAAGGCACCAGGCTCTCGGCAGGGGCGACCACGTACTCGGCGTAGGACCCCGGCGTGCTCGCGAACGCAACGTAGTCTCCGGAAGATAAGTCATCGACGCCTTCACCTACCGCATCCACCTCGCCGGCTCCTTCGAGCCCGAGCGTGCGTGGCAGGTCGCCCGGGTAGAGGCCCGTGCGCTGGTAGACGTCTATGAAGTTCACGCCGGAGGCGGCGAGCTTCACTCGCGCCTGACCTGGACCAGGCTCGGGTACCTCGACATCCTCGTAACGCAAGACCTCGGGTCCGCCGAACTCGTGGATACGGATCGCCTTCATGCGTATCTCCTCCCCGCGGTGAACTGGACTCTGGTCATTGTACCGGCAATCCTCAGAGCGCCGCCCGGTGTTCGAGCTCCCCCGGAGGGGTTGCCTCCGGAAATCAGTCCTTGCCGCGCCCCTTGCCGCGATGCTCGTGTCCCACTGCGTGTGCGGCCGGGTTCTGTCCTCGCAACGAGGGTCCTGCTTGCACCTTGACCTTGGGCGCTTTGACCTTGGGCTTCTTCTCCCCTGCAGCAGACTTCCCGGCCGCCGGGCGATCCTCCTGTGGCTGCGCCGAGGCGGAAGAGTCGGCGGTGGCCGTGGCCCCCGGGCTTGACTGGGCTGAGGTGGACGCGCTCGCGGATGAGGACGGTTGCGGTCCCGAGCTGACGGTCAGGTTCACCTCGGTGCCAGGCTCGACAGATTTGCCAGCTTCTATGCCTGGCGAGATGACACTGCCGGCGGCGACGGTGTCGCTCGGAAACGAGCTTACCTGGCCGACTTTGAGTCCTGCGTCGGTCAGCTTCTGCTCGGCCTCGCTCCTTGTGAGCCCGGCTACTTCGGGTACTTTCACCTTCTCCGGGGTGGAAGGCCTCTGCGGCGACTGTTGCTTTTCTCCCTTGAAGGCGTCGAACCAGCCGTTCATGGCGTCTTGTCCCATTACGGCCTGGAGCGTTCCCAGTAAGCCGAGGGTGAACAGGATCGCGACCAGGGCGATCAAGAGCCAGGGCAGGCCACGCCGACGCTGCATCGGCGCCGGGCCGGTGCGGGCGGGCGGCATCTTGCTGGTCAGGCTCGACCGTGTGACCGCTGTCGCCTGTATGGGTGAACCCGGCATCTTGCGGGTGTTTCCCACCGCGACTGGTGGGAGGCCGCGATGCACCCTCCAGAGGTCGTCAGCGAGCTCGTCGGCGCTCGCGTAACGGTCTTCGGGGTCTTTCGCCAGGAGCTTCGTCACCAGAGCGTTCATGTCCTCGGATATCCTGGGATTCACTTCTCTCGGGGGCCGCAGTGGCTCGTTCACGTGCTTCATGGAGACGGCGATGGGGTTCTCAGCGGTATAAGGCAGCTCGCCCGTGAGCGTCTCGTAGAGGACTACTCCCAGTGAGTACAGGTCGCTCTTCGGAGTTGCCGGCTTGCCGAGGGCCTGCTCGGGAGACATATAACCTGCCGTGCCCATAACGGATCCCGTCTGGGAAATGGTTACCGAGGAGGCCGCCCTGGCGATGCCGAAGTCCGCCACCTTTGCGTCTCCCCTGGCTGTGAGGAGTACGTTTTGGGGCTTAATGTCGCGGTGGACCATGCCTCTGTCGTGGGCCGCTGCGAGTGCCTCGGCGACCTGCGCCCCGAGCTCGGCAGCGGCGGCGGACTCCAGTGGTCCTTCGTTGGAGATCCTCTCCTTCAGCGTGCCGCCTGGAACGTACTCCATGGCTATGTAGGCAGCGCCGTCCTCTGTCTTTCCCCTGTCGTAGACCTGTACGATGCTCGGATGCGAGAGGCTCGCGGCACTCAGGGCCTCACGCTTGAAACGCTCTGCGAACTCGTCGTCGCCAGCGTACTGCCTCCTGAGGACCTTGAGCGCCACGTCGCGGCCGAGCACCCTGTCGCGGGCGAGGAATACCTCGCCCATGCCTCCGCTACCCAGGGGTCCAACGACCTCGTAACGGTTGTCCACGACAGTTTTGTGCACGTCTCGCATCCTACCCTTGCGTCTAGTCTCAAAAGCGCTATCGGCGACATTCTACACGCCCTCTCGGGGCGTTACGAAGAAGTAGGGTTAGTCGGAGTCCCGGTGGGGTACGGTTATGGTGCTCAGGCGAACGATGGATCGGGAGGACGACGTGGGACGAAGAGACAGGGGCGACTCCGAGAGGCGAGAGAGGCGCGAGAGAGGACAGGGACGCCAGGGTGACCGCGCCGAAGGCGGCGCAAACCGTAATCCCGAAAGGGACAGCGGCCGGCCCGATGATGCCCAGGATTCCGGGTACAAGGACAGGGTTCACGAGCGCCTTGACCGCATGGACGCGCGCCTGGAGAGGCTCGAACAGCGCCTGGAGAAGCTCGATGGCGGAGGAGGTGCCTGAGGCGGGATCCATCGCGTGGCAGTTCTTGGGAGGGTAGGATTTTGGCGACGAGCGGGGTAGAAGAGAACGCGCTGCGGCTTCTGGGCGCGTTCTACGACCTTTCAGGTGAGAAGCTCACGGAGCCAGTGACGATCGGGGGTCCGGAGATATCCGGGCAGGGTGCGGCTCCGAGGGCAGGGCTCGACCCCGAGTCCACAGAGTGCGACATCGCTGCCAGGTATCTGGTGAACCAGGGATACATCGCGCCGGGCGATGCTGCTTCCGAGTACGTCATAACCGTCGCCGGCTTCGACAGGGTGCGGCAGATGCGAGGCATAGGCGATCCAGTGGGAGAGAGGAGCGGGATGAGCGACAAGACCCAGAAGCGGCTTCTGACGCTGCTGTCAATAGGGATCTCCGTTGGCCTGAGCCAGCCGCTGACAAGGTTCATAGGGGAGGAGATCCCCGAGC
>DASSJP010000676.1:0-2834 GCA_035691165.1 Rubrobacter sp. | reverse complement strand
CTTCCTGATCTATTCGCTTCTACCGATCTTCTATCTGATCGTATCGGCTACCAAGAACAACGCCACACTGTTTTCGTCCTTCGGTCTATGGTTCGCTTCCAGCTTTCACTTTCTCTCCAACCTGCACGATGTGTTCACGTACGATAACGGCGTCTACCTCAACTGGCTCTGGAATAGCGCGTACTACTCGGTCTCCAGCGCCGTCGGTGCCGCGTTCATCTCCACGGTCGCTGGCTATGCTTTCGCCAAGTTCCGTTTCCCAGGGAACACATTCTGGTTCGCCGTGATACTAGGCTCGATCATGGTCCCGCAGACGGCGCTGGTTATTCCCACCTACTTTCTGCTCAGCAAGATCGCCCTGATCGATACGCCGCTGGCCGTCATTTTGCCTTCCCTCGTATCACCGTTTGGCGTGTATCTGATGCGCGTCTACGCCGAGCAGTCGGTGCCCGATGACCTCCTCGATGCGGCACGTGTGGATGGGGCTGGCGAGTTACGCATCTTCTGGAGCGTCGCCTTGCGCGTCCTTATGCCTGGCTTCGTTACCGTCCTACTCCTGTCTTTTGTTGCGACCTGGAACAACTACTTCCTTCCCCTCGTTGTCCTTAGCACCCCAGAGCTCTATCCGCTGACCTTGGGCCTGGGTTCGTGGAATGCACTGGCCGGCGCGGGCGGCGGGGCGCACAGTTTGTATCCACTGGTAATAACGGGAGCGCTGGTGGCTGTCGTGCCCATCATATTCGCGTTCCTGTTCCTGCAACGCTACTGGCAGGGCGGCCTGACATTCGGCAGCCTGAAGGACTGAGGTAGTAGAGAAACCCACTCGTCTTCCAGATGGCCGGTTCCTAACGGCGTAACTACAGGAGGCAAAGCTGTGATCACACCCAAGGTCCCGAATATGATCTACGGCGGAGACTATAACCCTGAGCAATGGCCCGAGGAGGTCTGGGAGGAGGACGTACGCCTGATGCGCGAAGCAGGCGTGAACCTGGTCTCCCTGGGGATCTTCTCCTGGGCGAAGCTCGAACCCCGTCCCGGCGAGTACGACTTCGACTGGCTCGACCGCATCATCGGACTCCTGTACGAGAACGGTGTGATGGTGAACCTCGCCACAGCGACAGCCTCACCACCACCCTGGCTCAGCGCACTCCACCCCGAGAGCCTGCCTGTTACGCAGGACGGAGTTACACTCCATCCCGGTGCCCGTCAACACTATTGTCCGAGCAGCGACGCCTACCGCGAGCGGGCCGCGCAACTCATCCGGCGCATCGCCGACCGCTACAAGGAGCATCCTGCGCTTGCGATGTGGCACGTGAACAACGAGTACGGATGCCACGTTGCGGAGTGCTACTGCGACGTCTCTGCGGCCCACTTCAGGGAGTGGCTGAAGGGACGATACGGTGATCTCGACTCCCTCAACGAGGCGTGGGGGACGGCGTTCTGGAGCCAGCGGTATGGGGAGTGGGGGGAGATCCTACCTCCCCGCAGCGCTCCCACGTTCGCCAATCCGACCCAGCAACTGGACTTCCGCCGCTTCTCCTCCGACGCCTTGCTGGAGCTTTACGAGATGGAGAAGAAGATACTGCGGGATGCGACGCCTGACGTCCCCATCACGACCAACTTCATGGGCTTCTTCAAGCCTGTGGACTACTGGAAGTGGGCCGCACGCGAGGACTTGGTCGCGGACGATTCGTACCCCGACCCCTCGGATCCCGAGGCCCACATAGGCGCGGCCATGACACGAGACCTGATGCGATCTCTAGGAGATGGAGCTCCCTGGGTCCTCATGGAGCAGACGACGGTCCGCGTGAACTGGCGCGAGCGCAACGTCCCGAAGCGGCCAAACGAGATGAGGCTCTGGAGTTATGGCGCCGTCGCCCGCGGGGCAGAGGGCATCATGTTCTTCCAGTGGCGCCAGTCGAAGGCGGGGGCCGAGAAGTTCCACAGCGCGATGGTCCCGCACGTGAGACCAGAAGACTCGAGGAGCTGGCGCGAGGTCAGAAGGCTCGGAGCGGAACTAGGCAAACTGGGCGGACTCATCGGGGCACGCGGGGAGGCAGAGACCGCGATCCTGCTCGACTGGGAGAGCTGGTGGGCACTCGAGCTCGACTCCAAACCCTCGGCAGCCGTGAGGATGCTCGAATGCATCTACTCTTTCTACAAGCCGCTCTTCGAAGCCAACGTCCCCGTGGACTTCGCCCATCCCGCCTCGGACCTCACTTCATATAGGTTCGTTGTTGCGCCCAACCTCTACCTCGTTACCGGCGAGTCGGTGGAGAACATTCGTCGGTTCGTGGCGGATGGCGGGACGCTCTTGATGTCGTTCTTCTCGGGGATCGTGGACGCGAGAGATCACATCCGTCTCGGCGGCTACCCTGCCCCGTTCAGGGAGCTACTAGGTCTCCGTATCGAGGACTTCGTCCCGATGGCCGCCGGAGAAAGTAATCGTCTCGACGAAGGTACAGATGAGTGCGACCTCTGGGCGGATCTTATCCACCTCGAAGGCGCCGAAGCTCTGGCTTCCTATTCGGACGGTTTCTACGCAGGTACGCCTGCCGTGACGCGCAACGTGTACGGCGAGGGTGTGGCCTATTACCTCGGTACCAGGCCCGAGGAGCGCTACGCGAGGTCGCTCCTCAACAGGGTGTGCGAGGAGGCCGGTGTGAGGCCAACGATCGAAGCCCCACCCAACGTCGACGCCGTGCGCCGCAAGACCGATGATGCATCCTTCCTCTTCGTACTAAACCATGGCCAGGAAGCCGTGGAGGTCAGGCTACCGAATCCTGGCCGGGATCTCCTCACGGGAATGGAGCACGATTCAAGGCTGGTCCTCG
>DASSJP010000675.1:0-2140 GCA_035691165.1 Rubrobacter sp. | reverse complement strand
TCCGCGACGAGGCCGGCGAGCTGATCGCTTACGAGGGTACCCTGGAAGACGTCACGGAGCGGGTGGAGGCACGCCGGACTCTGGAGCGGCGTGTCGCCGGACTAACCAGGTTCGCCGCGAGCCTGACCGTAGACCAGCCTCTGAAGGCCACGCTAGACTCCCTGGCGGCAGGTGTGGTCGGTACCACCGCCGCGCTGGCCTGCTCGGTGTACCTCATGGATCCGAAGAGCATGAAGCTCCTTCTGACCGGGGCATACGGCCTGCCGGGAGGTTACGCTGACGCCGTACGGGCCTCGTGGCGCGAAAGCCGTCCTTCCCCGGCGCAGTGCGCATTCGAATCCCACGAGCCGCTGCTCGTCCAAAACGGCCAGAGCATCCTTCTGGAAGACCCAAGCTATGCTTCCCTTCATTCCTCCATCCGTGCGGCGTCGTGGGACACGATCTACATCACGCCGCTCGTGACACATGGTGAGTCTCTGGGCACTATCAACGTCTATTACCCCCCTGACTGGAAGCCGGCGGAGGACGAGGAAACCTTCCTCGGTGCCGTGGCCAACCAGGCCGCCATGGCCGTGCAGAACGCGCGGTTATTCTCTGCGGCCCGGGGCGCGGCGGCCCTGCAGGAGCGCCAGCGCCTCTCCCGCGAGCTGCACGACTCGGTCTCTCAGGCGCTCTACGGCATCGCCCTGGGCTCCCGCACGGCCCGAACCCTGCTCGACAGGAACCCATCCAGCGCCGTCGAGCCCCTCGAGTATGTGCTCTCCCTCGCTGAAGCGGGTCTCGCCGAGATGCGCGCGCTCATCTTCGAGTTGCGCCCCGAGGCCCTCGAGTCGGAGGGCCTCATCGCCGCCCTGGAGAAACAGGCGGCGGCGCTTCACGCCCGGCACGAGATCAGGGTAAATACCGATCTCTGCGACGTGGAGCCTCCGATGTCCCCCGAGACCAAGGAGGCTCTCTACCGCATCGCCCAGGAGGCTATGCAGAACACGGTCAAACACGCTGGGGCCGCGAACGTAGATCTCAGGCTGGAACAAGAAAACGGAAGCGTCGCCCTCGAGGTCAGCGACGACGGTTCCGGCTTCGACCCGTCGGGGTCCTTCCCAGGCCATCTCGGCCTCCGCTCCATGCACGAGCGCGCCACCCAGATCGGCGGGACGTTGGAGATCGAGAGTGCTCCGGGAGAGGGAACCAGGGTCCTGACCCGTATCCCACTATAGAGACAGGCTACTTGCCCCGCCGCAGTACGGGCACTACCTCCCCGATGACAAGGGCGGAGAGTATCAGGATCGCGCCGAAGATCTGGACGGCCACGAGCCTGTCCCCAGCGAGCCAGTAACCGAAGAGGGCAGCGAAGACGGGCTCCATCGTCAGGATGATCGCGGTCCGCGCCGCCGGTATTTTCTGCTGCACCGTGGTCTGCACCAGGAAAGCTCCAGCCGACGCCAGCAGACCCGTCACGAGCAGCGCGACCCACACCGCTGGCGGAGGCAACGAGACGGAATCGAAGAAAGGCCACACGACGACGAAGAGCAGCGCCATCGCGATTATCTGTGCAAGCGTCAGCGCACCCGCGTCGTAGGAAGCAGCGTAACGGGAAAGCAGCGCGATGTGCAAGCCGAGCGCCGCCGCGCAAAGGAGCGTCAGGAGGTCCCCCCAGTTCGCGCCCTCCGGCCCGCCCCCGGCGAGCAGTACCATCCCGACCATGCTCAGTACGACAGCCAGGATGACCTGACGTGAAGCCCTGGCCCCAAAAAGTAGCCGGTCAGCCAGCGGCGCGAAGACTACGAAGAGGCCCGTGATGAGGCCCGAGTTGGTCGGCGTGGTAAAGAGCAACCCCGTGGTCTGGAAAAGATAGCCAGCCGCGAGCACCACACCGATACCGCCGCCGACCACAAGAGACCGGCGCGTGAGCCTCGTCGCGTAGATCGGGGCGAGCGCGGCCCCGGCCAGGACGAAGCGGACCGCCAGGAAAGGCAGGACGCCGTAGACGGAGATCGCATCCTGCACGACGACGAACGTCCAGCCCCATACAGCCGTAACCGCGACGAGGAGAAGAGTGTAGATGAGTCTTTTGCCCATTAGAATGCGGGTTTTCGCTCTCCATAGCTTGAGCAGGATATCACAGAAAACGAGCAGTATA
>DASSJP010000674.1:0-2473 GCA_035691165.1 Rubrobacter sp. | reverse complement strand
CGAAAACCTGCTGCGCCTCTCTGGAATGGACGTGGACGAGACTCGCCGGAGGCTCGCCGGAACCTCGTAGCCCTGGTTCCGCACGCGCCGCCGATGCCCCATCCCTCGGGGTCGGGCAAGCTACAGCATTGCCACATATTTGTGCCTTGATTGACAAACTCGCGAGGATATATTGAGGTTTCGGGAACGCTGAAAGGGGTGATATCGGGGAAGGAAGCGGGGCGGCGTTGTGGTTTTTCGTGGAGAGGAGACCCCATGTACGAGAAGGATGGGGAGAAGTATTTCGTTGTAGACGGGCACGTCCATTTCTGGGACGCCAGCCCGGCGAATTGGATCGAGGGCCAGGAGCAGTACGCGAAGGGTTGGATCGAGTGCTTCTACGGCTACCATAAGCTCGGTCCGCAGGACTACTACTGGCCGATGGAGAAGTACCAGAAGTACTCGGAAGAGACGATGATGCAGGATCTCTTCGAGGACGGGTACGTGGACGTGGCGATCTTCCTGCCAACTTACCTCAAATCTTGGTACAGGGAAGGCTTCAACACCACCGAGCAGGACGCCGTCCTGGCGGAGAAGTACCCCGAGAAGTTCATCCTCAACAGCCGCTTCGACCCCAGGGACGGCGAGGCTGGGATCGAGGAACTCGAACGCAAGCACGAAAGGTACGGCTTCAGGGGAGTCAAGCTCTACACGGCAGAGTGGCACAACGGGTCGAAGGGCTGGAGCCTCAAGGATCCTGAGGCACAGCCTTACCTGGAGAAGTGCGAGGAGCTTGGCATAACCAACATTCACGTCCACAAGGGCCCGACGATCTGGCCCCTCAACAAGGACGCTTTCGATCCCAAGGACATCGACGAGGCGGCCACTAACTTCCCGAACCTGAACTTTATCGTCGAGCACGTCGGCCTGCCGCGCATCGAGGACTTCTGCTTTATGGCGACGCAGGAGCCGAACGTGTACGCCGGGCTCTCCGTCGTGCTCGGCGCTCTGATGCACAGCCGTCCGCGCTTCTTCTCGAAGGTCATGGGCGAGTTGCTCTTCTGGGTCGGCGAGGACAAGATGATCTGGGCGAGCGACTACGCGATCTGGCACCCGAAGTGGCAGGTCGAGATGTTCGTCGACTGGGACTACCCGGAGGGGCATGAATACGATGACTTCCCGCGCCTCTCCACTGAGGGAAAGAAGAAGATACTCGGCCTGAACGCCGCCCGACTGTACGATATCGAAGTCCCGCCAGAGCTCAGGCTGCCGGAGGCTGCGACGGACACCCAGTCCGTCGAACCCACCGTCTCATGACGAGCAGGGCAGAGATCCTGGGCGCCCTCGCAGGCGTCCGGGACCCCGAACTGGACGAGCCCATAACGGACCTGGACTTCGTCTCCGAGCTCGAAGTGGAGGACGGCGCAGCCTTCGTGCGGCTGCGCCTCCCGACCTATTTCTGCGCCCCGAACTTCGCCTACCTGATGGTCGCCGACGCGAAGGCCGCCGTCCTCTCCGTGCCCGGGATCGAACGGGCAAGCGTCGCTCTCGACGACCATTACGCGTCGGCTGAGATCAACGTCGGCGTCAACGACGAGCACGGCTTCGACGGCGCCTTCCCCGATGAGACCGAGAGCCCCGACCTGGAAGAGCTCCGGACGGTCTTCCGCCGCAAGTCCTTCGTCTCGAGGCAGGAGCAACTCTGCCGCGAACTTCTCGCGGAAGGTCGCACCCCCTCGGACCTAGCCGGGATGACCCTGGCCGATGTACCTGCTTCGGATCTTCTTCAAAAGTACCTCGAACGAAGGGCCGGGCTTGGGCTGGACGTCTCCGGCGACGCTCCGCTCGTCGTTGACCCTGACGGGAAGCGGGTACCCGAGGAGGCGGTAGTACAGCATCTACGGTTCGCGCGGACGGTGCGGGTGAGCATAGAGGGCAACGCTGAGTTGTGCAGGGGGCTCCTCGCCACGCGCTACGGCATCCCCGAGAGAGAGGAGACGACCGCATGAAGGCTGCGAGGCTACACCGCTACGACGACAGCATCCCTCCCGACAGCCTCAAGGTCGAGGAGATCGACGAGCCGAAGATAGAGGGCCCGCTCGACGTCATCGTCAGGATCGGGGCCGCGGGGCTGTGCCGTACGGACATCCACGTCGTAGAGGGGCAATGGGCTCCCATACAGGACCCCGACGGCACGTTACTTCCTTACGTCCTCGGGCACGAGAACGCCGGCTGGATCGAGGAGGTAGGCTCCGGTGTGACCAACGTCGAGGTCGGGGACACCGTGATCATGCACCCCCTCATGACCTGCGGCCTGTGCCGGGCGTGCAGGGCAGGGAACGACATGCACTGCGAGTACGGAGAGTTCCCCGGCCTCTCCCGAGACGGCGGCTTCGCCGACCTCCTCAAGACCAACGCCCGCGCGGTCGTGAAGCTAGATCCCATCCTTGAACCCAAGGACATCGCGGCCCTGGCCGACGCAGGTCTCACCGCC
>DASSJP010000673.1:0-5541 GCA_035691165.1 Rubrobacter sp. | reverse complement strand
ATATGACTGCACTTCAGGCTCGCGGTAGGGTGGATGCTCTCAAGAGTTCTTGGCCACTAAATACCGTTTTGCAGCATTTTTCTACTTGAGTTGTCGAGGTGGGTGGTGATCTAGAAGGTGCTGGTGCGCCCGTGATTGCTGGATGGGGCTGCTGGCTTCGGATATACTCTCATGGACCTATCGAAAACTTCTGAATACCTGTAGAGGAGTTCAATGAAGCGCACCTATCAGCCTAATCGTCGAAAGAGAGCCAAGACACACGGCTTCCGCAAGCGCATGAGTTCGGTAGGCGGGCGCAGGATCGTCGCGGCCCGCCGCCGCCGAGGCCGCAAGCGCCTGGCAGTTTGACCGTTGTCGCGGAGCAAGCGTACACGCCTGACCGACTCTCCGGAGTTCGAGCGGGTCTACCGGCAGGGTACCGCTTACAGAGGCAGGCTCTTCTCTGTGCACGCATTTCCTAACGAGCTAGGCACTCCTCGTCTGGGTCTCTCGGTTTCCCGTAAGGTCGGTAACGCGGTAACGCGGAACGCCGTGCGGCGGAGGCTCAGAGAGATATTCCATTCGTGCATCTCCGAGATCTGTGAGAGCCTGGATCTCGTGGTGTCAGCGAGGCCGGCGGCGGCAGCTGCGACGTTCGAGGAACTGAGGGAGGAGTTCAACAAGTCGTTGGGCAAGGTCGGCGGCTCGGTCGAGCACCGGTCGTTTTGACGGCAGAGGGCCATGTTATTGAAGAGAGCGTGCATAGGTCTCATCCAACTCTACCGGAGGTACCTCTCCCCCATGCTTCCGGCGACTTGCAGATACACTCCGAGTTGCTCTCTCTACACGCTGCAGGCGATAGAGAAGTACGGCGTGATGAAGGGCGTTTTTATGGGCGTCCTCAGGGTTCTACGTTGTCACCCGTTCGCCAGGGGTGGATACGACCCGGTGAGATGAGGAAGAGCTGATGATCAACGGGATAGCAGACTTTTTCCAGAATCTTTTCGCCCCGATAGTGAACGTCCTCGGTGGAGTGCTGCTCTACTTCCATCAGACGCTTGGCGTGCCGTGGTGGCTTTCGATCGTGATGCTGACGGTGATCGTGCGCAGCCTGCTTTTCCCTCTGACTGTGAAGCAGGTCAGAAGCATGCGCGCGATGCAGGATTTGAAACCGCAGATGGACAAGGTTCGCGCCCAGTTCCGGGATAATCCTCAGAGGCAGCGAGAGGAGATGGCGAAGCTCTACCAGGAGCAGGGGGTGAACCCGCTCGGCGGGTGCCTGCCGATCCTGGTCCAGATGCCGATATTTATCGGCATCTTCTATGTGATCCGTAAGTTCGGCGGCACTCCTGGCCGGACCGCGCCGGAATACGATAGCTTTACTCATGGCGGAATCCTGTGGTTCCAGGATCTGTCCCACGCAGACCCTTACTATGTGCTGCCGATTATCTCGGCGATTACCATGCTCGCTGCGACCGAGATTACGTCTAAGAACGTGGACCCGCAGCAGCGCTGGCTGATGCGGCTGCTTCCCGTTGGCTTTACTGCGTTCCTCCTGAATTTCCCCGCCGGCCTGTTCATGTACTGGATCACGTCTAATCTGGTTACCCTGACCCAGAACTATGTGATCTATAACTACGGCCCAGGCAAGAAGCCCGCTGATGGCGGGAAATCGGGAGCCAGTGGAACGACCAAGGACAAGCAGGCGCAGAGTTCCAGCGGACAGCGGACTTCTGAACGAACTTCCGAAAATAAGGAAGAAGACGCCGCCGCACGAGCCGCCAAGATCGCGAAACGGAAGCGTAGAAAGAAGAAGAAATGACAGATGATAGAGAGTTTTACGCTGCTTCGGTCAATGAGGCTGTTGAGAAGGCCGCCGGCGAACTGGGGATGTCCCTAGGGGAGTTGTCTTACCGTGTGCTCGACGAGGGCAATACGGGTTTTCTGGGCATCGGAGCTCGGGATGCCCGCATTCTCGTCGAAACAAGTGAAGTGAACGTTCCTCAGGCTAGTGCGTCTGCCGAAGGAGTGGTTCATCCCGAGACGGTGTCTTCTGAGACTGCTGGAATCTCTGAGTCTCCGGCGCTCTCCGAGGTCTATGGAGATGCGTTAGAGTCCGACCAGGCCGAGGCTCCGGAGGAGTTGCTAGACGAGATAAGAGAGCTCGTAGCCTCGATCCTGGACGCAATGGGCTTCGATGCCCGTATCGAGGTCTACGACGCCGGCGGGTTTATCGCCGCCGATGTCGCGCCGGATAATACGGCGCTGTTTATTGGACAGAAGGGCGAGACCATCGATGCTCTCCAGTACCTCGTGAACGTGGCTGCATTCAAGGAGCGGCCTTACTTTAAGAGGGTCGTGCTCGATGCTGAGGGATACCGCCAACGTCGCGTAGAAGCGATTCAGGGCATGGCGCATAGAACAGCTCGCCGAGCCATCAGGGAGCGCCGGACCGTGGAGTTACCGCCTATGAATTCTTCCGAGCGCCGTGTCGTCCACATGTTTCTTTCGGATAATCCCAGAGTAACTACCGAGAGCGAGGGTAGCGGCGACAACCGTAGAGTTAAGGTTTCGCCTGCCAAGTAGGAATCCGCCTGTGTTTCACGTGAAACACGGCCCGGCCATTCCTCTACCTGCCACGTCCGTAGACACGCTTCGCGACAGAAGTTTGTCTTTGCAAACTTCTGTCGCAGAGACTTGTTTCACGTGAAACGCACTTATGGATTCGCTTAGGTTCTTAGAGTTACAGGTGGTTGAATGGGGGCTACGTCTCGATAATGGAAGGCGGGAGCGCTTGCTCGAGTTCGTGCGCCTTCTCGCAACCTATGACAGAGCAAACGTTATCGGCACGAAGGATCAGGACCAGATCATGCTCTCGCACGTACTCGATTCCTTAAGTTGTTTCCTGCATGAACCGATTAATCATGCAAGGCGTATCGCAGACGTAGGTAGCGGTGGGGGACTACCGGGCATTCCAATAAAGATCATGAGGCCCGAACTTACAACTACACTCGTAGAATCTACTAGTAAGAAAGCCCGCTTCCTGCAATTCGTCGTCGAATCTCTCTCGCTCGAAGGCACGGAAGTCGCAAATAAAAGGGCAGAGGATCTCGCCCGAATGCAGGCTCATCGCGGGAGCTACGATGTTGTGACGTCGAGAGCGGTTTCCCGATTGTCGGTAGTCGCTGAGTACTCCATACCGCTACTAAAGATTGGTGGTTTTGCCGTCTCCATGAAGAGCAGGTTGGAACCTGAAGAGCTAGCGGAGGGTGGCAGGGCAGCCGAGTCTCTTGGAGCGAGAGTAGCGGAGATCGTACCGGTTCCAATGCTCCCGGAGATCGGAGAAAAGGAGCGAAACTTGATAATCCTCGAAAAACTTCGGGATACTCCTGCTCAATATCCTCGCAGATCAGGTACGGCGGCGAAAAAGCCGCTGGGTACCGCGTGAGCAATTCCGGCTGGCGACGTGCTAAGATGCCGGCGGTGAGGACAGTGGTCGCCATAGTGAACCAGAAAGGCGGTGTGGGCAAGAGCACTACCGCCATCAACCTGGCGGCCTATCTCGCCGGAAAGGGCGAGAGAATACTCGTTGTCGACATGGACCCGCAGGGGAATGCCACCAGTGGCCTCGGGGTGTCGCCGGGCTCGAAAGGGTGCATGTACGATGTTCTTCTCGATGGCAAACCCTTGCAGGACGTGGCGGTGGAGACGGAAGTCGAGGGACTCGACGTAGCGCCCTCCACGATCAACCTCGTCGGGGCTGAAGTCGAGCTGGTGTCCAGCCTGGCACGGGAATT
Source organism: Rubrobacter sp. (assembly GCA_035691165.1). Taxonomy (GTDB): domain Bacteria; phylum Actinomycetota; class Rubrobacteria; order Rubrobacterales; family Rubrobacteraceae; genus Rubrobacter_D. The sequence goes on along the minus strand of DASSJP010000673.1, from coordinate 1,765 downwards.
CAAGCTCAAGCGGGCTCTGGAGAAACTGCCCCCGGAGTCGTATGACAGGGTATTGCTCGACTGCCCGCCATCGCTCGACCTGTTGACGCTCAACGCGCTGACCGCTGCGGATGAGGTCCTAATACCGATACAGTGTGAGTACTACGCGCTGGAAGGACTCACCCAGCTCATGCAGAGCATCAGGATGGTCAGGGAGGAATTAAACCCTGGCCTCAAGGTAGGTGGGGTGCTCCTGACTATGTTTGATCCCCGCACGAACCTGGCGCATCAGGTAGCCGACGAAGTGCGATCCTTCTTCGGGGACCGCGTCTTCCAGACCATAGTCCCGAGGAACGTAAGGTTGAGCGAAGCCCCGAGCTTCGGAATGCCTGTAGCCCTATACGCGCCCAAGAGCACCGGAGCCGAGGCGTATTCGGCGGTTGCGGACGAGGTGATGAGTCGTGGGTAAGAGGGGTCTTGGCCGGGGTCTCTCTGCTCTCATAGCAACCGGAGAGAGCGTAGGCGGTCTCAAGTTCGAGGAGCTGCCCGTATCGGCGATCCGCCCGAACGCGCGGCAGCCGAGGAGCAGCTTCCCTGAGGCGGGTATCAAAGAGCTCGCCGCCTCCATACGGGAGGTCGGCATACTTCAGCCACTGGTCGTACGCTCGACGCCGGGTGGCTTCGAGCTTATTGCAGGGGAGAGAAGGCTAAGGGCAGCCAAGGAAGCCGGACTCGACAGGGTGCCTGTCCTCATCAGACAGGCCGGAGACAACGAGTCCATGGAGCTGGCTCTCGTTGAGAACCTGCAGAGGGAGAACCTCAGCCCTCTGGAGACCGCCTCCGCCTACCAGGCGCTCATGGATGGTTTCGGGCTGACCAAAGAGCAGCTCTCGCGCAGGCTGGGCAAGAGCAGGGCCGCGGTTACGAACACCCTGCGGCTCATGCATCTGCCGGAGGGGATCCGGGCCCTCCTTAGCGATGGAAAGCTCTCCGAAGGACACGCCAGGGCGCTCCTCGGACTGCAGTCCGAGGAGCAGAAGGTCCAACTGGCACGGAAGGTAGCGACCGAGAAGCTCTCCGTCAGGAAGACCGAAGAACTCGTACGCGAACGCCTCGCCAGCCCGGAAGACACTCCCCATGCCGGACCCGATAGAGGAAACACGACGCCGACCGAGTTCCACGAAGCCTCGCGCCTCATCCGCGAAGCCCTCGAATTGCCGGTAAGGGTGAAGAGCCTGAGGAGCGGCGGAAAGGTCGAGATCCGCTTCCGCGAAACAGAGCAACTCGATGCTCTCGTGACCCTTCTGACTTCGCAGAACGACACAAGACACTAATCTCACAATTAATCTTGTGCGCATAACTAGAGTGGCGCCATATCGATGGTGGCGACTATCGCGACTCGCAGCGGTGGTATAGACTTAGCTGTCTGCGCTTTCTCGAAGTGGTCGGTGCGTGGAGGAGAGGGTTTGTCGGGAGGACGGCTGAGGCTCTGGGTGATTCTGGGCGCGTTATCTCTGGCGTTTGCCCATGCAGGGGTCGCGGTAGCTCAGGGGCCGGCCCAGGAGCAGTACGCGACTGGGGAAACGTCTCTTGCCGGGTCTACGCGGGTACCTGATCTGGAAGCCAGGGTCAGGGATCAGGACGCCGAGTTGCGGGACAGGATCGAGGAGATCTCCACGGTAGGTGCCGATCTGGAGGAGGCGCAAGCGCGCGCCGAGGGTTCTCAGGCACGTGTCGAGGATCTCAGGCGACAGAACAGGCAGTTGGAACGACAGATAGCCGATCA
>DASSJP010000672.1:0-3507 GCA_035691165.1 Rubrobacter sp. | reverse complement strand
ACAACTTCATCGAGATCGACGACGAGGGCGTGAAGATCATGCTTCACCAGCCAGGCAAGGGCGAGGAAGGCCGTGAACCCCTCGCCTCCTTCTCCCGCACCCCAGTCACCACGAGCGAGTTCTACCCCGACTTCGAGCGCTTCGTCCTCTACGACCGGCTGCCGTTCTTGAAAACAGGCATAGACGAGTCGCTGTCGGACTCAGCACCTGACGCCGGCGGCGGGCCGAAACGGTAGGTTACCTGGAGCCCGGCCTTCCGGTCTCTTGCGAGATCGACTTCACGAGCAGTCCGACGAACTGCTGGAGTACATCCGCGGCGACCTGGACGCTCCAGGCGCGGACGAGCTGGTAAGCCAGTTCCGCGAAGCTGGCGATGTTACGGCCACTTCATAGTGATGGGGCGCGACCTATTCCTGATCCTGTGGACGCCTACAGGCGGGCGGAGGACCTTAGTTCGGCCTGTCACTGTTAAAGCTGACTTCGTGGCTGCCGATGGCAGAGCCTGCAAGGGATGACAATTTGTAGGTGTCGCCGGACTCATCTGTAAAGTAGTACTCATAACTCGTATCTTGCCTAAAGCGAACGAGGGTGACTTTGTATTTGTACAGAGGAGAATCCGAAAATGAAGTGTTCTCCAAGTTGATCTTCTGGACATCCGGTATGTAACTGCCGTCGAAGATGCCCTGAGGTCCATCCGGCCCTGGCACGGTTACTGATTCTCCGAGTTTCATCAGGCCGGTCGCCTTGCCATTTTCCGAGCTCCAGTCGCTCGATTCGAAGTCCTTCGTCGACTTGGTTTTGCCTCCTCGGTCCGCCACGCGCTTATCTTCTAGGACGCCCGGCCTCAACGTCTGCAGCCGTTATCATAGCCTGTAGTTCGTGTTTTCGGTTATCACTATACGGAACCGACCGGGGCTTTCGGGCTCCGGCCTTTTTGCATGGCACGGAGAAAGATACGCCACCTGGCAGATGCCTGTCTTTGGCTATCAGCTACATTAACAGGTGCGGGTCCACGGCCTCCATGAGGGAAGCTTTCACGCCGGTTAGCATCTCGGAACGTGGGCCCGCCCTTCACAAGTGAAGCACGTGGCGATGAAAAGGGGGTCCTCAATGACCTCGGGCTCATAGTGCGTTGTCTCAGTGGATCTTCAGAGTATCGGCGGACTAATCTCGCATACCAAGGAGAGGATGCCCGTACCACAACCACAGGAACACCAGACCGATGCCCGCAGTGACCAGCCCTGCCCCGACTCCGCCGATCACGATATCGCTAATAAGGAACACGCTGCCCAATATCGCAAGGGCGAGAAAGGACAGCCCGGCCATGATCAGGCCGTTTCCCAACTTGAGCCTCTTTTCCCTCTGGTGCTCGCGCCATAGTATACGGTGGTGAGGGGTTGGAGCCATGAGCAGAGCTGCTGAGAGAAGTGTGCAAAGCAAAGTGGCGTAGAAGACGTACCGCTCGAGGGGGCTTACGGAGGGGAATCTCTGGGAGAAGGGTACCCTCAGTAGGAAGACGAAGAGCACCTGCACCCCCAATAGTGCCGTCCTGACCTCCTGGAGAAGCTCGATGAACTGGCGGTTGAGGCGCTCGTGCCGGTCCTCACCAGTCTGGCTTTCTCTCTCGCTCATACTCCGAACATTCTACGCCACCACGGCCTTCTGAGCCTCAGGGCGTAAGACGTATCAGGTGGCGGCTTCTAACTCCGGCATCTCCAGGCCCGAGCTCTGGGTTTCGATCTTGCACTTGTCGAGCAGGGCGATGGCCTTCTTGTAGAGCTCCTCCTCGGTACGGGCGTACTTGCCGCCCTCGAGGTCTTTGTTGTCTTGGGTCTCTTGCATAACCATCAGGCTACACGTTGTAGCCCGCCCGTAGGTTACAAAAGTGCAACATCCCGGCAAACATCCGGTAACGAGCTAGCCGAAAGCTTCTAGAAGCCGTACTTGCGCCTCCGGGAAAGTGAAGTCCCGGATCTTCGGGCATGTCACAAAAGATATGCCGTTTGGCAGATGCGCCCCTGCTCCCCTTTTTCTACAGTGTCGTTCAAGACTGGGATGGGCCCCTCCCCTTTGGTCCATCCCATGTCTTCTCGTAGGCCGGGCCGTCTGTTGCGAAGCCTTATGGGCCCGGCCCTTCTCCTTTTATTCACCCGAGGGTTGTGCGAGAGCGGGACGGTTCGAGCAAGCTCGACGAGATATGCCAACCGGCATACAAAGATACGCCGTATGGGGATGCGACCAGGACGGCATGATTGTTACCGTAGTTGCGTCAACTAGCGTGGGGCTTGGTTGGTGTATTGTGCACTGCCGAGGAGGTGGCGCCCATGAAGCGCCTGATCTTGCTGGTCACAGCGATGCCCACGTTGGCAGCGGCCACACGACCACCGATCGCGGGCATTCAAGGTGGCGGAGGCGTAGCCGTTGATCCTGTGGCGTGCGATTGGGCTGTGAACACAGCGGGATTGGAGTGGTAGTGGAACTCCCTGGCTGGGACGCTGCTTTCTTAGCTGCCTCATAGACAGCGCCCCGCGCTACATGGGTCAGGGATGCTAGAGTCTCGGCCATATTCACCCGGGTGCCAGGAAGCGAGATTGTCCGATATGCGCTTCGTGCTGAGCCTCTGAAGTCCAACAAGCCCTGGCCAGCGCGCCTGATGTACCGAGGTGGGGGAGGGGATGGTGAGAGAGCGCCGGAACTCGAAAGAGGGGTGGGTGCTATGTATCCAAGCCTCACAAGAAGGTATTTTCTCCAAAGTAGCACGGACCTCACTCGTTTGTTACCTTGTTTGCAAACGCTCCAACGGGGAGTGTCGGAGAGGAGGTAGAGCCAAGAGATGAAACGCCTGATGATTCTGCTCGCGGTGGTGATGATCATGGCGGCGACGATGATGTTTGCTGGAACGGCCTCAGCCCAGGGTGGGTGTCAGGCCTTCGGCCATAGCGTTGCTGATGACGCCAAAGAGTTCACGCCTTTGGGCAAGAACTTCGTTAGCGGCGCGGCTCCGCTAGCGGACCTGGCCCACGATGAGCAAGAGGTATTCTGCGGATAGTTGTAGGCGCGGCTTCGATCGATGGTGGGGCCAGAACACAACGTCCCGGCCCTTCACCATGCTCCTATTCACCCGAGTGCGGATCGTCTGGTGACATGAGGGCCGATCTGGTTCGAAGAGGTTCGTAGATGAAGCGCTACAGAATTAGGCCCTCGGGTAGTTATCAGAATATCAACGTGATCTAGCTCCTCGTAACGTTTGTCGTAACAGTTGGGAGACGGTAGTCCTTTAGAGTAGCGTTGTGGTAAAAGGCAGAGGACCAGGATCAAGCAGTTGGTGAGATGAGCACACGCGCCCTCGCTTGGCCTGTGTGGGGCCCAGCATGGTATCTTGCAGTGCTGCTTTCTCTCTTCGCCCCTTCCATGAGTATCGCCGACATCTCGACTCCTTTGCCCTTATACTCGCCTTCTCCGCGGCAGGAGCATTCGTCGTCTCGCGCCGGAAACCCTATCGGGTGG
>DASSJP010000671.1:0-3641 GCA_035691165.1 Rubrobacter sp. | reverse complement strand
ACGGTTTTCTGTAGAGTCGGTATCTCCTGTTGAAGCCTCTCCACGACCTTCGTCCTGTCGTAGTTCTTGCCGCCGTAACGGTAACCATCGACAGCGATCAAGACCTTCGGTTCTATCTGCTTGAAGCGGTCCACGACGCTGCCTGCGCCGAAGTCAGGGGAGCAACTCGACCAGACCGCGCCTATGGACGCGCAGGCGAGAAGTGCGATGACGGCCTCGGGTATGTTCGGAATATAGGCCGCGACCCTGTCGCCGCGCTCCACGCCCATCTCCCTGAGGGCCGCGGCGAGCGCGGCGGATTTTTCACTCAGCTCGCCCCAGGTAACTTCGCCGAGGGGTCTCACCTCTGATTGGTGAAGTATCGCGGGCTCATCCAGGCGGTCTGCAGCGTTCCTCAAGACGTGTTCGGCGTAGTTCAGCTCGGCCCCCGGGAACCACTCGGCACCGGGCATATCGCGCTTCGCGAGCACCCTCTCGTAGGGTTTCGAAGAATCGACGTTGCAATACTCCCAGAGAGAAGACCAGAACCCTTCCAGGTCTGTCACGGACCATTCCCAGAGCTCGTTATAGTCTCCGAAAGAGAAGTCCTTCTCGTCGTTCAGCCACTTCATGTAAGCGGAGATCCTGGCGTTCTCCTTGAACTCCTCCGAAGGCTCCCAGAGCAGTGTCCCTTCCGCCGTTTCCGTCACGAATATCCCTTCCCCTTCATATAAGAACGCATCTAGTGGGCCGTCGCCCCGCCATCCATGACGATGGAGGTGCCGTTTATGAACGACGCCTCGGGCGCGCACAGGAAGGTGGCCAGCTCGGCCACCTCATCAGGTTCGATCAGGCGCTTTATCGCCGGCTCTGTCAGCATGATCTTCTCGATAACCTCGTCCTCCGGTATCCCGTGCCTCCTAGCCTGGTCGGCGATCTGGTTCTCCACGAGCGGCGTCCTTACGTAAGCAGGGCAGATGCAGTTGGACGTGACGCCTCTGCCCCCTCCTTCGAGGGCTACGGTCTTGGAGAACCCTTCGAGGCCGTGCTTGGCCGAGATGTAGGCGGACTTGTAAGGCGAGGCGACCTGGCCGTGGATGGACGAAATGTTGATGATGCGCCCCCATCCCCTCTCGTACATCCCAGGCAGCGCCTTCTGTACGATCCTGAAAGGCGCCTCGAGCATAATCCTGAGTATGATCGAGAATCGCTCGGGCGGGAATTCCTCCACGGGAGCCACGTATTGCAACCCCGCGTTGTTGACCACTATATCCGCGTCCACCTCAAGACTATCGAGCACACCGTAGTCCGACAGGTCGGCCTGCAACGCCTCGCCGCCGATGTCTTCGGCCACCCCTCTTGCGGCATCGCCGTCGAGGTCGAGAACGGTGACGCTGGCGCCGGCGCGCGAAAGCCTCTGAGCGCAGGCGCGCCCGATCCCACTCGCTGCGCCCGTCACGAGGGCGCTGTGCCCCGTGAGGTCCACGTTCACCGAAGAGCGACCCGGTACTATGGAAGCCTCGCTCATGTTCCTCCTTCATCCAAGAGATCTTCTGTCCCCGACAGCATCTTTCCCAGGAACGCCACTCAAAAACCAGTATAGGGCAATGCCGCGAATATTCGAGGGACCGGATCTCCCAAAGCTCGCATCCGCTCGGCTACGCACGTCGGCTTTCTTCCCGGGCGGCGGTCTCGCCGGCGACCTTCCCGAGCACGGTCGCCGCCAGAAGCCCGTTGCCGCTCGAGTAGCCACTGTACCCGCTCCCGCTGACACCGACGGCCGTCCCGCCGCCCGCATACAGACCCGGAACGTACGTCCCGTCGGTACGGAGCACCCTGGCACACGTGTCTACCTGCAAACCGCCCTGCGTGTGAAACAGTGCCCCGCGCACGTGGATTCCGTAGAACGGCGGTTCCAGCGGCCCTCCGAGAAATTCCTTACGCCCGAAGGGGTCAGGTGTCTCGCCGCGGGCGGATCTATTCGTCTCCCCGATGGACTCTGCCAGGGCGTCCGTGGGGAGACCGAAGCTCGTGGCCAGGCCCTCCAGGGTCTCCGAACCCACGACCTTGCCTGCTTCCACGACCTCGTCGAAGCGGGTGCCGAGGGAGGCTCTGTAGACCTCTCCGTCGAAGATCTCCCACGCCTCCCCGCCGGGCTGGGCCATGACCGCGCCCGCGTACTCGGAGTAACCCACGGTCTCACAACCGAAGCGCCGGCCTTCCCTGTTGACGAGGACGGCGCCGTTGACGACAACGCCCCAGGTGACGAGCGGTCCGTCAGGGACTGCGACGGAGGCGTGCCCCTGGTATGAACCCATGTGCGCGGTCGCCGCTCCCAGATCCATGCCCCAACGGATGCCTTCGCCCGTGTTGTTCGGCGAGCCGTAGTAGAGTGCGGCCGCCGCCTCGGGACCGAGATATCTCTCCACCATCTCGCGGTCGCCGCCGAAGCCGTTCAGCGCGAGGACGACCGCCCCGGCCTCGATGGTTCCGTCCGCGGTCTGGACGCCGGTAACGCGACCACCGTATGACAGGAGTCCTTCTACGGCGGTGTCCGTGCGCAGCTCTATCCTCGGGTCTTTGTGGACTGCGTTCCGGAGCTGGCGAACGAGTTCGGAACCGTACCCCTCTTTCGGGCCGTGCATCCTGTGGCGGCTCTGGCCCGGATAGAGGAAGTCGGTGAAGCAGACCATCTCGCACCCTGCCACATCAGCGAGCCACTCGACGAGCGGACCCGACTCCTCGCAGAGGAGGTTTGTCAGACCCGGATCGCTCTCGTAGCCGTTCTTCCTGAAGATGTCTTCTGCCATCAGGCTCGGAGAATCGTCGAGGATGCCCGCTTCGCGCTGGAAGCGGGTCCCTGCGGCGGGGATCAGTCCGGTCGAGCGTACGGTGTTGCCCGCCGGTTCGGCCCCTTTTTCGAGGATGAGGACCTGTGCGCCATGCTTCGCCGCCGCGAGCGCCGCCACCATGCCGCACGCTCCCGCGCCGACAACGACGAGGGGAGCGTCACTCATTCGGGTCCTCCGTACTCTATGGCGCGGCGAGGGGCTGTTCCGTGGTGAGCGGACGCTTCAAGTATGTGCCCGAAGGGTCCCCTACTGCCTCGCCATCTGCGAAGACTGTGCGTCCTCGCAGGATGGTTCGCACGGGCCAGCCTGTCAGTTCCATTCCTTCGAACGGGGTGTAGTCCTGGGCCGAGAGGAGGCGTTCGGTCGTCACGGGATGGGTCTCGTCCATGTCCACGATGGCCAGGTCGGCGTCGGCGCCGACGGTGATCGCACCCTTGCGTGGGCTCAGGCCGTAGGCGCGGGCGGGGTTGGTCGAGACAAGTTCCACGCAGCGCTGTAGGGAGAGGCCGTGCTTCGGGCCTTCCGTCAGGATGAAGGGGTAGATCAGGGCCGTCCCACCGAAACCGGGCAGCGCCTGCCAGAGATCGCCTTCTTTATGCTCCTCCGAGCAGCAGGCATGGTCGGAGCAGATCCAATCTATCTCACCCCGCGCGACACCCCGCCAGAGCGCGTCAACGTCAGACTGTGCCCTTATGGGCGGGTTGACCTTGCCGCGCTGGTCGTTGTAGTTCTCGTAGGTGAGCGCGAGGTGGTGAAGCGTGGTCTCTAGCCGAGCGTCGAGGTAGGGGTTCAGCGCCTTCAGCTCCAGCG
>DASSJP010000670.1:0-5504 GCA_035691165.1 Rubrobacter sp. | reverse complement strand
CTGTCCACCCTCGCTGTTCGCCAGTCCCAACGTATTCTCGTCGATGGGTGTACGGACGGCGCCATAGACGCGCTCCGCTTCGATGGCGAAGGCCTCGATGACGTCTTGTGTTCCCACCTCGTATCCGGCGCGACGCAGGCTGCCCACGCTCCCGGATCTGAAGGGTAAACGCATGGCGCCGTAGACCTTCTCGAGTACACGCGCCAGTTCCCGCTCCCCCTCGACGAGCACGATGCCCCCGACGCTCGTCGCGCGGCGTGTGATCCTCTGCGCGATGCCGACGACCTTCATGCCGCCTTCCCCGTCACCGACCCTTATGCTGTGGTCCCCAGGACAGAACTCGTCGCGCACCTCCCCCACCTCAGCCTGTACTCCCAGTCGTGAAAAAGCTCCGAGGACGAAGTCAGCGGTCTCGTCGTAGCGTTCCCTGATACCGCGCCTGGACTCCGCCTCGTCAGCGGGACGGATGATGGAGAAGCCGAAGGTTCCCCTGTCTGCGGCGGTCGCGCCTCCGCCCGCAGATCGTACGAGCACAGGATAGCCCATCCCGCCGGCGGCCCTGACGGCGTCTTCGAAGCCGGGACGGAACGTATCGCGGCGCGTTACCCCGACGTGGCGGGTCGAGGGTGTGATCGAGACGGTGGCAGGCCGCACACCCCGCGCGACCTGGTCGAAGACGGTCCTCACGTAGCCGTAGGCAGTAGTTGGGTTCTCGAACCGATCAGCCAGGAGAAGCTCCATCGGGCTAACCTTCGTGCTCCGCCGGACGCTTCTTGCGGCGTCGCGAAAATCTGTAGAGGAAAAAGACGGCGAACAGCACGGCGAGGAGCACGAGCGTCAGGGAAACGGGGAAACTCTCCGAGGCACTGCTCACCCAGCGCTCGACGGTGAAAGCCAGGTCGGTAGCACCGCCGGAGTCGTAGAGACCTTCTAGCGCCGAGGTCCCCTCGAAAACGATGAAAAGGATCCCTATAGCGACGAACAGCAGGCCCGAGACGAGGTTTGTAGTGTGGAAGCGGAACCTGCCTACGGAGATCTCCCTTCCCCTGAGCCAGCGGCGGTGTCCGAGGTCGAGGCGATCCCAGAGGAGGGCCATCAGGAAGAGAGGAGCGGCCATCCCTGCGGCGTAGGTGGCGAGGAGGCCAGCGCCCCGCAGCACAGAGCCCGAGGACGCTGCGACGGTGAGGACCGCGCCAAGGATGGGGCCAGAGCAGAAACCCGCAAGACCGTAGACGGCCCCGAGGAAGAAAGTCGCGACGAGGGAATTGCCTTTGATCCTGCCCCGCAGACGCTCGACGGGTCCGAACGCGAACCCGCCTCCCAACATCTGCATGACGCCGAATGCGATTATGACGAGGCCGGAGACCGTGATGAGAGCGCTCCTGTGCCCGTAGACGAGCGCGCTGACGGCGGAGATGCCCATCCCGAGCGGCACGAGCGTCGCACAGAGCCCGAGGTAGAAAACCACCGTTCTCCCGACGAGCTCGCTGCGGGACTGGAAGGCGTAGGCGAAGAAAGCAGGCAGGAGCAGCGCGCTGCACGGGCTGAGGAGAGAGAGCAGCCCTCCCAGGAAGGAGGCCAGAAACGAGACCTCAACCACCCTCGGCCTCCCGCCTGGCATCCTCGATAGCCTTCTCGAAGACCTCCAGGGGTTGGAAGCCTACCAGTACCTTGCCGTTGATAAAGAAGGTCGGGGTCCCAGGAACACCCAAATTCTGAGCCTTCTGGAAATCCGCCTGTACCGCCCCGCCGTAGCGGGCGCTCTTGTAGTCACTCTCGAACCGCTTTGTATCGAGCCCGGCCTCTCTGGCGAGCGCGATGAGGTTTTCGTCGCTGAAGCCTGAGGACTGGTTGTAGTAGAGCATGTCGTGGTACTCCCAGAACTTGCCCTGGGCCTGGGCCGTCCTTGCCGCCACCGCCGCGTTCACCGACTCCTCTCCTCTGTAAGGGAAGTCTCGCCACTCGATCCTGAGCGTCCCTTCCTTCACGTATTTCTCTATAAGCTCCGGTTCCACCTCACGGGTGAACTTGCCGCAGAACGGTCACTGATAGTCCCCATACTCCGTCAGCACAACAGGCGCTTCCGCCGACCCGAACGACGGGTGCCCGAGCCGTACTTCTGTGGCCTGCTCTGAAGAACCGGTGTCTTCCGCCTTCTGCCCGGAAGAACCGGCGGACTGCGACGCCCGCTCTTCGGAAGCCTGCGAAGAGCTTCCGCTCCCGGCAGCGTCGCAACCGGCGAGGACCATCGCCACGAGCGCGACCAGGATCAAGAGCATCCCTCGCTCCTTCGCGTATGCGTCCAGACCTGTCAGCGTTCTACCTCCCACCCTCGTTTCGTCCCGACAGTTATAAACTATACGAAGCCATAGCGCGGTCGGACCAGACGACCCCGCCCTCATTACGGCAGATGAGTGCTAAAATGCGCCGTTTGCACGGGCCTCTATGCGCCCGGCAGTTCATGACACATAAGGAGATTCGAATGGACAAGCAGAGAGTTCTGATCACCGGCGGGGCAGGATTTCTTGGGATCAACCTCGCAAGACACCTCCTCTCGCGGGGCTACGCCGTGGCCTCCCTCGATGTCGAAGACTTCGACTATCCAGAGCGTGACCGCGTCGAGATCATCAAGGGCGATATCCGCAACAAATCCCTGGTGGACAGGGCGGTAGAGGGCGCTGATTTCGTCGTCCACACCGCTGCGGCCCTGCCGCTCTACTCGCCGGAGGACATCTACACGACGGACGTGGAGGGGACTCGCAACGTCCTTGACGCTTCTCTGCGTCACGGCGTGAAGCGCTTCGTTCACGTCTCCTCGACGGCGGTCTACGGGATACCGGACCACCATCCCCTGTACGAGACGGACAAGCTGGAGGGCGTCGGGCCTTACGGGCAGGCCAAGATCCAGGCCGAGATGCTCTGCCTGGAGTACCGCGCGAAGGGCCTGACCGTCCCTATCATCCGCCCGAAGTCATTTATCGGGCCCGAGCGGCTAGGGGTCTTCGCGCTCCTCTACGACTGGGCCTACACGGGGCACAACTTCCCAATGATCGGCTCGGGCAATAATCGCTACCAGCTCCTCGACGTCGAGGACCTCTGCGACGCGATAGCCCTGACCCTGACGCTGCCGGAAGAGAAGGTCAACGATACCTTCAACATCGGAGCCAGCGAGTTCACCACGATGAAGGAGGACTACCAGGCGGTCCTCGACTACGCAGGCCACGGCAAGAAGGTGGTCGGCTTCCCCGCAGCGCCAGCCATCTGGGGCCTTCGCGTCCTGGACAAGCTCAAGCTCTCGCCGCTCTACAAATGGGTCTACGAGACGGCATCGAAGGATTCATTCGTCTCCATAGAGAAAGCAGAGAGGCAGCTAGGCTACGCGCCGAAGTTCTCGAACAAGGAGGCCCTGATCCGGAACTTCCGCTGGTACCTGGAGAACCTGAGCAAGTTCGAGAACTCCTCGGGTGTCTCACACAGGGTGCCGTGGAAGCAGGGCGCAGTCGGGGCTCTCAAGCGATTCTTCTAGTGATATAGTGATCATTTCGGCGAAGAGGATAGAGGTGTGATCCGAACTCGCCGCGATTAACGTACAATGCAAGAGCGGGTCGGCATAGCGAGCACGCTTTGTCGCTCTTCAACTGCTTTCACGTCAAAAGAAGTAAGCCGACCCGCACCCTAATTGGACTCAAACTCTACTATGAGCGATACGGTGGGCAAGTCGTCGTAGTCAAACCATAGCCTAAAAACATTGTATTCTTCTATCGCGCCCGGCGCTAGCGTACACCGTGCTGGCAGACACTCCTCCGCGCAACCTTCCGCATCAAGATCACCTCCAGCGGCTACTCGGAGAGCAGGATATCTACAAATTCTTGTTATTTGATCTCTCCTTCCCTAGTTTCCTTGGCTGTCGATATACTTCAACCTGACCTGACGGGCAGTAAAGAGACGCCCCCGGATTTCGAGGGCGTCTCGCTTTGTGCCTTATTGTGCCTTAGGTTGTGCCTAAGAGACCAAAGAGCAGTGTCAACAGGTTGTTGAGTACATCGGCGAGGCCAGCTGACGGTGCGGTGTCCAGTATGCCTACCAGCGCGCACAGTAGATTGCCGAGCAGAGCACCTGTGCCGGAGATGGCATCTACATTGAGATGTATCGGGGCCAAGTTGACAACCAAGCCCAGAAGGTCGAGGTGTATAGCGCCTATATCGAGGTCCAGTATGGGGCACGTCGCCTGCGTAGTGACGGCGCCTGCTGCGGCGGAACCGATAGACGAGACGGCGCGCGTCTTGAACGGCTCGTCTATCGATTTCGTTGTGCCGTCGGCTTTCGTCAGCGTTCCGCGCAACGTGCCAGCGACCTGAAGAATGTCCTTTTCGGCGTTGTAGGTCACGTTCGGGTTGACGACGCGGCCTTTGAACGACATGCCGGGGTGGTCGACGATCTTGCCTTCTACAGGAACCTTGATTGTAGTCAGCGCACTAGATGCCCTGGGCATCGCGATGGTCAGAGCCAGGAGCGCAAATGCCGCGGCGAACAGCACAACTAGCCGTATGGAGCGGGTCGGAGCGCTTAGCATTCCAACACCCCTTTCTTAGCGACAAGCGTAGCCTTCATTACTTTACCTCCTCCGAGGTAGCTTTCACGTCATCGAAGCTTTACCCGCTTATGCATGTACCGTAAACCATGAACCATGCCCTTATGCAGGAGTCTCGTTTGCTCTCGCAGCCGCCTGTTCCGGCGTGCGATCCAACCCGCCGTGAGAGTTCCCTCTCGCGAATCAAGGCCCGAAATATGTTTCCCGAGCACGCGAAAAGGCGGGAGGAATATTCCTCCCGCCTTCGAGTTACCTCAGATAGCCGTCTTTAACCGAGAAGGTTGAAGATCTGGTTAAGCAGGTTGGCTATCTGGCTGGTGCTGCCCGAATTATCAAGCAGGCCGGTGATCTGGCACAGCAGGTTGCCGAGCAGGTTGCCTGCACCAGGTACGGCGTTTACATCCAGCGTGATCTTCGAGAGATCCACCGTCAGACCGAGAAGGTCGAGGTGTATGGGCCCGAGATCAAGGAACAGGATGTCGCAGCTACCGCCCTGCTGAAGTGTCGCCGTAGTAGTGAAAGCCTGGTCAGTGATCTGCGTGGTCTGCCCATCTGCCGTGGTCGCCGTGCCGTTGAGCACGCCACTGATCAACAGGTTGCCAGCGTCGTCAGTCGAAGCCTGCAGGTTCGAAACCGTGCCCTCGAATGAGCCGCCATCCTGCAATTGGCCTGTAACTGGCAAACCAGTGGCAGCCTCGGCGTCCTTCACCGGCAAGAATATGGCCATCGCGGCGAGCATGAGCCCGAGCACAATGGCGATGGAGCGCACCGGTAGCCCCATCGTGCCTTCTTCATTCCTCAACATGCCTCAAGTACCTCCTGAGAGGTAGCTTTCACGTCAGTGTCGGACTATACCCCCAAGGCAGAGGTTTGAAACAAAATGGAGCAAACTGTTATCAAAATGTTACATTCG
>DASSJP010000669.1:0-3768 GCA_035691165.1 Rubrobacter sp. | reverse complement strand
ACTTGGGCCGAATGTACGGTTGCAAGCAGTCGTCTCGTGCGTGAGAACAAGCTCAACGAAGACGACGAGGCGACGGCGCGGTTCGCTTTGAGCCTCTTCGCCCTTATTTGGACGGAGGTCAATCCCACCGACAATATACTCTCGCTTATCGAGGTTCCGTCACTAGATCATACCCTCCAGACCGCTGACACTCTTCAGCTCGCTGCGGCCCTCCGTTTGTGTGAGGGAGACCCCCGGGACAAAGGCTTTGTATGTCTTGATAATCAACCGCGTCGAGCTGCGGAGTACGAGGGTTTCGACGTGCTGCCCGATACATCGGAGTACGCATGAGCCTCTTCCCACGTCTCGTTGCAGAAGGAGAGGTTGATTACGGAGGCAGGGTGCGTGTATTGCCACCTGAGGTCGCGCACAGGATCGCCGCGGGGGAGGTTATCGAGCGTCCGGCCTCGGCCGTGAAGGAGTTGATCGAGAACTCCCTCGATGCAGGGGCGGGTCGGATCGAGGTCGACATCGAGGACGGCGGGATTGCCCTGATCCGGGTCCGCGACGACGGCTCGGGGATGTCTCCCGACGACGCCGAACGCGCTGTCACCGAACACGCAACGAGCAAGATCCAAACGGCAGACGATCTCGCCAGCGTAGTCTCTTTAGGCTTCCGCGGCGAGGCTCTACACGCCATTGGCGCCGTTTCATCCCTTACGCTCACTACGTGTGAGCCTGGCGGAGCCACAGGCACCCGCGTGCGGGTCTTCGCAGGCGAGATGGTCGAGTCCGCGCCTGCGGCGCATCCTCCCGGCACGACGGTGGAGACGCGCGACCTGTTCCTGAATTTGCCTGTGCGAAGAGGTTTTCTCGGCACCGTACGGTCGGAAGCGAACGCGGTTTTGACGGTGGTCGAGTCGCTCGCCCTGAGCCGTCCCGAGGTCGGGTTCTTCCTCCGCTCGGACGGGCGGCGCTCGCTGGCGCTGCCTGAGACGGCCGATCTGCGGGAACGCATCTCGCAGGTCCACGGTCTCTCGCTTGCTCGGAGCCTCGTGGCGCTAAAGGACCCCTTGGTGTGGGGATTCGTCAGCCCGCTCGCGGTCAGCTTCCCGACCCGTCGCTACCTGCACGTCGCCGTGAACGGACGGGTAGTTGAGGCAGACTCCTTCGCGCCAGCGGTCGCCAAGGCTTACGCGGACTTGCTTCCTAAAGGTCGTCATCCTGCGGCGTTCCTGCGGCTCGAGTTCGGGCCGGGCGAGGTTGACGTGAACGTGCACCCTGCCAAGAGCGCCGTGCGGCTGCGCGGAGGGCGCTCGGCCTACCCGCTCGTGGTCGGGACGATAAGGTCGGCGCTGGCAGCGGAGCGGGAGATGAAGGGCGGCACTCCGCCTGAAGAAGAGAGCCGCGAGCTGACGCTCATCGGGCAGTTCGCGGGAAGGTGCATCATTGCCCAGGAGGGCGAGGAGCTCATCATCCTCGACCAGCACGGGGCGCACGAGCGCATCCTGTACGAGCGGCTTTCCGAGAACATGAGGGCAGATGCGGTTCATCTTTCTAGCCCTGTCGTGGCACGGTTGCCCGAGGACCTTGCTCCCGAGGTGTGGAACTTCGAGGTGGAGATGCAGGCTCTGGGCTTCCGGTACGAGCCTTTCGGGGAGGGCGCAGTGCGGATCTCGGCGGTTCCCGGGACCGTCACGGACCCGGAGACCGCGTTCCTCGCTGCGCTCCACGCTCTCTCAGGCGGCGAGGACCTCGCCAAAGCCCTGGCCTGCAAGGGCTCGACCAGGTTCGGGGAGAACTTATCAAAGGAAGAGATGGAGATGCTCCTGCGGGAGTGGTCCGCGACCGAATTCAAAGAAATCTGTCCACACGGGAGGCCCATCGTAAAGCGTCTGTCTCTCCTGGATCTGCTCCGCGAGTTCGGGCGGCTCTAAAGTGGTTTGCGGAAGTGAGCGTCCGCAAACCGTGCGCGATCAGCGAAAGCAAAGAGCCAATACCAGATTGCTGATGGCTTTCGTGGAGAGGTTGGCCTCTCCACGAAAAGATCTAATCCTCTTCCAGGAGGCTCTGGCCCAGGTTCATGATCGTCGGGGCCCAGAGTCCGACGAAGATCGCCGATTCGCGCCTGCCTGAGAAGTACAGGGCAAGCGAGATCAGTATCGAGATCAGGGTTCCGCCCACGTAGATGCCTTTTCCGCCGTTCATGCGCTACCTCCTGTTCGGGTTCCGTCAATATACTCGCCTGCCCTTTCTATAAACTGTAAGAGAGATCATAGGTTCCTAAAGGAGGTCGGAAGCGCGTGTTCGGAAGCGAGGAAACCGGCGTCAGGAGGCCGGATCTCGGAGGCCGCTCGACGGTCTTCGGGACGAAGGGAGCAGTCGCCTGCGAGCATCCGAGCGCAGCCCTGGCCGGCATGCGCGTCCTCGACGCCGGAGGGACCGCCGCCGACGCGTGCGTCGCCATGGCCGCGGCGATGGCCGTCCTCTCCCCGATGCAGACGGGCATGGGGGGCGACGCCTTCCTCCTGTTCTACGACGCCGAGACGGGGCAGGTTACCGGCCTGAACGGCGCAGGCCGGGCTCCAGGTGCTGTGACCTTAGAAAGACCCATGGATCTGGGCCTGGGAGAGATGCCCGAGCGTGGCGGCCTCACGGTCACGGTGCCAGGCGCGGTCAGGATGTGGGAGGACGCCGCGAACCGCTTCGGCAACCAGCCTCTGGCGCGCTTGCTAGAACCCGCCTGGGAATTTGCTGAGAACGGTTATCCCGTCGCGGAGGTCGTCGCCCGTTACTGGGAAGATGTCGATAATTTACTCCGCAAGAACGAGGCCGCCGCGCGCACCTTCCTTCCAGATGGCCGGGCGCCCGCCGCCGGAGAGCTTTTCTACCAGGTGGACCTGGCGGCTACGATCTCGGCGGTCGCCGAAGGAGGCGCCGACGCCTTCTATAGGGGGGAGATAGCCGCGAGCATCGCGCGCTCCACGCAGGAGGCCGGCGGTTACCTCTCCGAGGATGACCTCGCCGCCCACGAATCGACCTTCGTGGAGCCCATCTCCACCGACTACAGGGGCGTCCGGGTCCACGAGATACCGCCACCAGGCCAGGGCATCGCGGCACTCGAGTTGCTCAACATCCTGGAAGGGTTCGATCTGGCCTCTCTCGATCCCCTGAGTGCTGACCGTATCCACCTCGAGGTCGAGGCGAAGAAGCTCGCCTTCAAGGACCTGCACGAGCGGGTCGGAGACCCCGAGTTCTCCGAGATACTGGTCGATGAGTTGCTCTCCAAGGAATACGCCGCGGGGCTGCGCGGGTTGATCTCCAGCGACGCCGCGGCGACGGTCTCTCCCGACATCGGGGGCGACACCACTTACCTCTGCGCCGTCGACGCCGAGGGAAACGGTTGCTCGTTCATTAATAGCCTCTACGACCGGTTCGGCAGCGGGATCGTCGCCGAAGGCACGGGCGTCTGCCTCCACAACCGCGGTAAATCCTTCCGTCTCATTCCCGGCCACCCCAACGCAATCGCCCCCGGCAAGCGCCCGATGCACACCATCATCCCGGGCCTGGCAACCCGCGACGGGGATCTCTGGGCCGTCTTCGGGGTGATGGGCGCCGCGATGCAGCCTCAGGGGCACGCGCAGCTACTGATCGACCTTCTCGACTACGGCATGGACCCGCAATCGGCTGTGGACCATCCCCGTCACCGTCACGAGAACGGTGTCCTCCTCATCGAGAGCCGCGTCCCCGAGACGGAGCTAGCACGCCTGCGCGCCCTGGGTCACCGCA
>DASSJP010000668.1:0-3856 GCA_035691165.1 Rubrobacter sp. | reverse complement strand
CGCACTGGTCTCCTTGCCAGCCACCTCGATAAAGTAGCCCTCGCCGTCCCTGTAGCCCACCTTGAGGGTCTTCAGGCCCGTCTTGAGCCGTTCCTCGGCCTCGAAGCGCGTCAGCCACGCATGGGCTCCGTCCCTGAACTCGCGGGCCTCGTCGAGTTCCCCTGAGTAGCCTGGGCGGATGATCTCACCGCTCTCCTCGGAGATCGCGGCGGCGACCAGCTCCCGCACCCCCGGCGGCTCCTCCATCGCGCCGAGCACCCGCGAGAGCAGAGAAGTGCTCGACGACGCAGGCTCCAGCGTCTCCCTGAGAGGTCCGATCTCCTCCAGAGCGCCTTTGAGCGAGAGCAGGTCGTTGGGCGAGGCGGAGAGACGCACGATGCGCGTAGCGATGCGCTCGACGTCGGGGATGCGGCCGAGGTGTTCGCGCACATCCTCGCGCAGCATGTAGTCTCCCGCGAGGGCGTCCACGGCCCCGAGACGTTGCCTGATGCGGTCCACCTCCAGCAGTGGACGCTCCAGCCAGCGCCTGAGCGCGCGCTGGCCCATCGGCGTGCGGGTACGGTCTATGGTCTCGACCAGATCGTCGAGGCCCAGGTTACGGCGCGTGGCGGCGTCAAGGACCATTCCGGAGCCTGGGTCGTAACGGCGGAAGGTAACGACCTGCTCGGGCGGGTTGCCGCCGCGCATGGAGGCGAGGTACTGGATCAAAGCTCCCGCCGCTCCAACGAGCGCGGAGCGTCCGTCTAGCCCGTACCCCTTTAGCCCCGAGACCCTGAAGTGCCTCTTCATAGCCTGCTCCCCGGCTGAAGGCTCGAAGGTCCAGCGCGGGGCGGAGCTGACGGTGGCGCGTACCTTCGGCAGGTTCTCGGCCGCTGTCCGCTCGGGGACGACAATCTCACGCGGAGACCACCTCTCGAGCTCGGCAGCGAGCCCTTCTTCGGGAACTTCGGTGCCTGTGAACTCGCCCGTCGAGGCCTCGACGACCGCTATGCCAGCCCGACCGTCCCGAACCACGAACGCGGCCAGGTAGTTCGCCTGCCCCGCTGAAAGCACGTTGTCTTCTATGACGGTACCGGGCGTAAGTATTCTTGTGACCTCGCGCGTGAACTGCTTGGGTTTCGTCGGGTGCTGCCGCTGCTCGGCGACGGCGACGGAATAACCCTTCCTCAGCAGGGTAGCCATATGTTCCTGCAAAGCGTGGCCGGGGACCCCGGCGAGGGGGACGCGCCCCCCGTCGTATCCTGCGGCCTCGCGGCTCGTCAGCCGGATCGAGAGCGCCTGTGAGATCCTCTTCGCGTCCTCCTCGAAGGTCTCGAAGAACGTCCCGACTTGGTAGAAGAGGATGGTCTCCGGCGGGAGCTGGGCTTTGAGTTCGGCGTAGCGTCCGAGCATGGAGCTATTCTACGGCGAGACCTTCCCTACGTCAGCCCCGAATCGTGCTTCTTACTACGATCATACGACTACTATCACCGCGCCCGCGACGAACGCGAGATAGAACAGGCCGCCGAGCATGAGCTGTCCGGCCCGCAGCTTCCCCGAACGCCGGAGCCCGACGTAAATGAGCCCCCCGGAAGCGAGGGCGAGCACCACGGCGAAGAGATCGAGCGGCGCGAGGTTCCACGGTGTGAAGAGGACGCCGAACGCCACCGGTATGGTGCTCTGGAACATCATCGCGCCCGTGACGTTGCCGAGGGCCAGGGTGTCCTTACCGTCCCTCATCCAGAAGATGGAGTTGAATTTCTCGGGCAGCTCGGTCGCAAGGGGCGCAAGGACGAGTGCTACGAGGCCGGCAGGCAGCCCCAGGCCCGCGGCGGCGTGCTCGACCGCGTCCACGAAGAAGTGCGCCCCAGCCAGGATGACCCCGAGGCTGGCGAGCGTCTGGAAGACGACGGCGATGAGTGGCGGGTCCTGCCTGCGCGGCAGGAGAAGCAACCTCTCCGGCACCTCCTCGAGATGTCCGCCCGAGACAAGCGTCCGCCTGACGTAGAGGGCGTAGCCAATGGCGAGCACGAGGGCCACGACGACCTTCGAGTAGAGCGGTAGCTCCAACAGCCCTACGCCGGCGGCCACGGCGAAGAAGACTATGAAGAACCCGATATCCCTCCCTATAGTCTCCGCGTCGATGCGCAGTACAGACCCCTGGTCTCTGCGTCGCCGGAAGACGAGCGCCGAGACCCCGACGACGAACATTGCAAGGGTAGCGAGCATGAACGGCGCTCCGAGTATCGCGCCTATACCGATGAGGGCGCCTTCTCCGGAGGCGTCGCCGGTGAGGACCGGCTCCAGGATGGCGACTATGGCGATCATGCTCTCTGGCAAGGCCGTCCCTACTGCGGCGAGCAGGCTGCCAACGGCCCCCTGGCGCATCCCGAGCCTCCCCCCGAGTATCTCGACCGCGTTCGTAAAGAACGCAGCCCCGAAAAGAATCCCAACCAGCGCCGCCACGAACTCAAGCGTCGTTATCAATTCGAACCTCTCTCTTTTCTCTGTTCCACAGATATCGCAATGCGCGTGATCTCACGCGCCCCGCAAGAAGAACCGGGATCAAGGCCGCAAACGCGACCCACACAGGGCCGTCACGCGACGTCCCAAGGGACCGGCGCGGGAGAGCACTCAACCTCATTTGACATAGCCCATCTCCTCTCGGACGGGCCGCGAAACGCAAAAGAGCGAGCCATCGCGGCCTGTTTGCCTGACGATGGTCTCGCTCGTTGCGCCTGAGCGCTGGTAACCGGCCGGGAGCTTCGCTCCGTATTGACGACCGGTCCCCCCGCATAGCGGGCGGCTACTCCCCAATGCCTGTGACTTTACGCGACAATCCCCGTATCGTCAACGGTATATAGTCTATGGTCGTGGATAACGTCACGGAGGATTCATGAACCGGACACCTGTGATCCTGGACGTAGACCCTGGCCACGACGACGCCGTGGCCCTGATGCTGGCCTGCGGCCACCCAGGGCTGGACCTGCTCGCCGTCACAACAGTCGCGGGGAACGTGGCCCTCGAGAAGACCACGCGCAACGCCCTGCGGGTGCTCTCCCTCGTCGGATGCACGAACGTACCGGTCGGCGCGGGCGCCTCCAGGCCACTGGAACGAGAGCTCCACACCGCCGAAGACATACACGGCAAGAGTGGGCTGGACGGGCCGGAAGAGATCCCCGAGGCCAACTTCGAGCCCGACGAAAGAGGAGCGGTGGAGTTGATCGCAGCCACCCTGCGGGCCTCGCCTGAGCCCGTCAACCTGGTCCCTGTCGGCCCGCTCACCAACATCGCCACATTCCTGCGCGAGCATCCCGAACTGAAGGACCGAATCGCGCACATCTCCCTCATGGGTGGGAGCATCGGCCTTGGCAACACGACTCCTGCAGCCGAGTTCAACATCTTCGTAGACCCCGAGGCGGCCCGCGAGGTCTTCGAGTCAGGGCTTCCCATAACGATGTCCGGTCTCGACGTGACGCATCAGGCCCGTGCCGGCCATGAAGAACGGGAGCGGTTGCGGACTGTGGGCAGGATTGGAGGCGTGGTGGCCGGGTTCCTGGATTTCTTCGCCGCCGCCTACGAGGGCGTATTCGGCTTCGACGCACCACCGCTGCACGATCCCGTCGCGGTCGCCGCCGTGCTCGAACCCGGTCTCCTGAAGACGCGCCCGATGCGCGTGGACGTCGAGTGCGAGAGCGACCTCACCCGAGGCGAGACCGTCTGCGATTTCTACGGCGTGACAGGCAAACCGCCCAACGCCGAGGTCGGCGTCGAGCTGGACCGCAAGGGCTTCTTCAGGCTGCTGTACGGGGCGCTGGGTCGACTTTAGAGCGGTCTTCAGCACGACGCTCCCTACGGCCCGTAGGGAGCGCTCAGC
>DASSJP010000667.1:0-5300 GCA_035691165.1 Rubrobacter sp. | reverse complement strand
TCGGCGACCCCACCCTCGACTTCAGGAAGCTCAGTAGATCCCACTCCAGCTTCTACGCCGTGCTGAACGTCCACCCCCGCGTGGCGCAGATGAGCATGGGCCACGGATCCTTCTCCACCACGATGAAATACTACACTGGCGTTCCGGCAGATCTGCAAAAGCAGGCTGCGGAGGCACTCGGCAGGTTGCTTTTCGGGGCTTCCGATAGCCCAACCGGGAGTCCTACTCCCGTCACGCTCCCGTCAAACGCGGAAGAGCTGACAACGCTCAAGGAGGAGCTGCGGCAAAAACTCCTGCAAATAGAGGAATTTGAGGGGCGCGCTCGGCAGGACTCGAACCTGCGACCTTCTGATTCGTAGTCAGACGCTCTATCCGGCTGAGCTACGAGCGCATCGGAGTGCACATGATACCGCCGGGTGGGGCATCTCTCAAGGCGGGTGCTCTAAGGTGCGTTTTTGTGGATATACTTCGGTGGTGACGTTGGGCATTTGCGGAGCGAAGGTAGGCGTGGCGTATTGAGCGCATCTGTACTGCTAGTTATAGGAGATGACGAGGAGAGATTGCATCTGAGGCGGGCGCTCTCTGGGGAGGGGTGGCGTGTGATCCCTGCCGGCTCGGGCTCTCAGGCGCGGCAGATGGCAGGCCGGGAGGACTTCGAGATCGCGGTCGTGGACAACCGGCTGCCCGACGAGCGGGGATTTCAGGTGATCTCCGCCGTCCAGAAGCCGGGCGTCTCTACCGTCGCGCTCCTGAGGGACGAGGACACGATGGACCGCATAGTCGGGATTGAGCTTGGGGCCGATTACTATATGCGCTCTCCGGTCAATCCGAGGGAGCTCGTGGCGAGGGTGAAGCAGATCTTCCGCAAGAGGGAACGCGCTGGGAGCGGGGAGTCGGGTAGGATCTACGTCGGGGACCTGGAGATCGACCCCGACCAGGTCCAGGTCCTGAAGAACGGTAGGGAGATTCTCCTCTCCCCCCGTGAGTTCAAGCTCCTCCATACGCTGGCGCGTAGCCCGGGAAGGGTATTCCCGCGCACGGCGCTCCTGAGGCAGGTCTGGGGCGAGGAGGAGTACATAGACGAGCGTACCGTTAACGTCTACGTCCAGCGCCTGCGCAACAAGCTCGGCGACAATCCGACGGATCCCAAACTGATAGAGACCGTACGCGGCTTCGGCTACCGTCTTGTGAGGCCGACCGAGTAGGGACGGTTCGCGAACCGTCCTTACGCGAACCATCCCTGCGCGAACCGTCCCTACGTGCGCGTGATGAGGGCGCCGCCCCTTATGGTCTCGTGGGGACGTACGTCGTAGTGGTGGCCTACGATGCAGTCTTCCAGATAGGCGCCGTCGCCGACGCTCGCGCCAGGAAGCAGGATGCTACGTTTGATCGTGGCGTTCGGACGGATCCAACAGTCCGTCCCGACGGTAACGTCCCCGAGGAGCGTGACGTCGCGCCCGACGACAGCGTCCTTGCCCACCAGTACGTGGCCTTCGATCTGGGCTGAGGAGTGTATCTGCGCGTCTTTACCGACCCACAGCCCTTCTCTCTGCTTTTCTCCGGGAATATTGACCCCGACTTTGCCCGAGAGCACGTCGTACTGGGCCTGGCGGTACGCTTCTAGCGTCCCTATGTCAGACCAGTAGAAGTCCTCCTGGTAGCCGACGAATCGCTCCCCGTTCTCCAGTAACTTCGGGAAGACGTCGTTGGCGAAGTCGAAGAAGGTGCCTTCCGGGATATAGTCGAGCGCCCGCGGCTCGAAGACGTAGATGCCCGTGTTTGCCAGGGTGCTTATGGCCTCCTCGGGGCTTGGTTTCTCCTGGAAACCCTGGATGTTGCCATCATCGTCCACCTCGACCACCCCGAACTCCGAGGTGTCGTAGACCCAGCGCAGGGCTATCGTGGCCAGGGCGCCCTTCTCTCTATGAAAATCTACGAGCTCCCTTATGTTCACGTCCGTCAGAGCGTCGCCAGAGACGATCACGAAAGTATCGTCGAACCTGTGGGCCAGGCGCTTGACGCCCCCTGCCGTGCCGAGTAGCTCGTCCTCTCTTTCGAGGTACACGCTCATGCCGTTGACCCTTGACTCCTCGCCGTAGGCTCCCAGCAGAGCGTCGGCCAGGTAGTGGACGTTGACGTGGACCTCCTCGATGCCGTGGCCGGCCAGGAGGTCGAAGATGTGCTCGATGATCGGGGTGTTCACGACGGGGGCCATGGGCTTGGGTATCTCGCCCGTCAGAGGGAAGAGCCTGGTTCCTTTGCCCGCGGCCAGGGCCATCGCTTTCATAGGTTTCCCCTTCGTCCTGTCTGCAAAGCGTTCATCCTTACTCTATATTCCGTCTCGTGCATACGAGCACTTTACACTGGCTCTTCCCATCGGCCAAGTTCGACGAACCCTTGAGACGCTACACGGCCTGGAAGATCGGGGGTCCGGCAGACGCCCTCCTCGAACCCAGGAGCGTCGATGAGCTGATCGAGGCCGCGGAGAAGGCCAGCGAACACAACGTCCCCGTCACCGTCCTCGGCGGGGGTACGAACGTGCTCGTGCGCGACGGCGGCATCAGGGGACTCACCATCCGTCTCGCCAAGTCCCTGACGAACGTCGAGGTCGAAGGTACGCGCGTCAGCGCCGACGCCGGGGTGCTCTACCCCGTGCTCGCAAACACAACGGCAGGCCGCGGCCTCGCCGGCCTGGAGTTCGCCACTGGCATCCCAGGGACCGTCGGCGGCGCCGTCTACATGAACGCCGGCGCCTACGGGTCCGAGACGACGGAGGTCCTCGACTGGGCCGACGTGTTCAGGGATCACCAGGTAGTCAGGATGAAGAACGAAGACCTCGACCTGTCCTACCGCCACAGCGCCCTGCACGAGAACCAGGGATGGGTGGTCCTGCGGGCAGGCTACACGCTGGTGCCGGGCGACCCGGCGGAGCTGAAGGCCCGCATAAAGGAGTTCAGGGCGCAGCGCATGAACGGCTCCCCGAACAGGCCGAGCTGCGGTTCGACCTTCAAGCGTCCACCCGGAGACTTCCCTGGCCGCGTCATAGAGGCGGCAGGCCTCAAAGGTACCAGGGTCGGCCGGATCGAGGTCTCCCCGGTACACGCAAACTACTTCGTAAACCTCGGAGGCGGCACCGCGGAAGAAGCGATCGAGTTGATCGAACTGGTCCGGGAGAAAGTCCGCGAGAAGCTCGGCATTGAGCTCGAGCCAGAAGTGAGGATCATAGGAGAGCCGCAGGCTTCGGTCGGACGCTGATCAACCTGACTGCTGAAGCCTGACGCCTGCGGCTCTCCTGAACAGGTCAGGGATGTCCGCGAGGTCTGTGTGGGCGTCGCAGGCGTCGAGGAGGGCCTGAGAGGTGCACTGTGCCGCGCTTATGACCTCGACCCTGATACCCTTCTCGCTCTGGAGGTACTCGAGGGCCTCGACGTAGTCTCCGTCACCGGAGACGAGGACGTAGGTGTCGGCGTGTCTTGCGAGGCGCATCATGTCTACGACGACGCCAATGTCCCAGTCGCCCTTGTGCGAGACCGTTCGCTCCCCATCCTGGTTCAGGGTCTCGTGTACAACGAGAGGCTTGGAGCGCACCTTGTAGCCGAACTTGTTGAGGTTGTAGACGAAGGAGCGCGCCGTCCCCTGTCCCTCTTCGGCCTCTTGCTTCTCGACGATGTAGAACGTTGCCCTCAGGAGCTTCCTGTCTCCGACGGCAGCCGAGAGGAGCCTGGCGTAGTCGAGAACGCCCTTGTAGTAGTTCTTGATCGAGTGGTAGAGGTTCGCCCCGTCTACGAAGACGGCAACCCGCTCTGTGGTTCGACCTTCCATCACGCTCAAATATTAGCAGAAAACATTGCATACCCTTATGAATCCGCCTGTTTACCGGGCGCATGAACTGCGTTAATATCCATGGGCCGTATATTGGAAGGAGCGGGCACGGACTTCGAGGTCAGCATAGACGAGCACGCCGAGGGATACTCCGTTATCGCCGTGCGGGGTGAGATGGACCTCCATACCGCCCCGAAGTTCCAGTACGCTATAGAGCGTGCCGCCGAGAAAGAGGGCGTGGGCGCGGTCGTCGTTGACATGGCCGAGGTGGCGTTCATGGACTCCACAGCCCTCTCCTCCCTCATGCGCTCCAAAGACGCCCTCGGGCAACAGGGGATCTCCCTTCGCCTCGCCGCCCCCTCCAAAGCCGTCGAACGTATCTTCTCCGTGACAGGCTTCGAGGACTACTTCGATGTCTTCTCATCCCGCGAAGCAGCCATTCCAGCCTAGCGTCTTCTAGACTTGAGCCACATAGGTACTAGAATCTGGTCATTGTGATGGTTGACGTGAAAAAGCTGGAGGTCCCTGAACCTCTCTCTCGTCTCGGCGAGGCTTTCAGGGAGGACGGGCACGAACTTTACCTGGTAGGCGGGTACGTGCGGGACAGGCTACTCGGCGGGGCAGGGCCCGACGCCGACGCGACGACGGACGCACATCCAAAGGAGATCAAACATCTCCTGCGCCCCTACGCGGAGCACCTGTGGACCGTGGGGGAGCGCTTCGGGACCATCGGGGCCAGGGTCGACGGCTACGCGGTCGAGGTAACGACATACAGGACCGACCTGTATACGGAAGGGAGCCGGCATCCCGAGGTGCGGTTCGGCGAGAGCCTCGAAGAGGACCTCGCGAGGAGGGACTTCACCATCAACGCCGTTGCGGCTGATGCGCTGACGGGTGAGATACTGGACCCCTTCGAAGGCAGAAGGGACCTCGAATCCGGCGTCATTCGTCCTGTCGGAGACCCTCTGGACAGGATGCGCGACGACCCCTTGAGGATGCTGCGGGCCGTCCGCTTCGAGACGACCCTCAGTAGTTCAGAGAAGCCTTTCGCGATGACGCCGGACCTCGAAGAGGCCATTCGGAACAACGCGCACTGGCTCGAGAGCATCTCGGCGGAGCGTATAAGGGACGAGTTCGAGAAGATCCTGCTCTCCGAAAACGTCGTTTCGGGTCTGAGGACTCTTGTCCGTCTCGGGCTCATGCCCTATATAGTGCCCGAGTTCATGGAGACGGTAGACGTAGAGCAGGAGGCCGAGTTTCACCACAAGGACGTCTTCGAGCACACCCTGATCGTGGTAGGGAGCGTCGATGCCGACCCCATCCTGCGCAAGGCTGCCTTCTTCCACGACATCGGCAAGCCGAGGACACTCGTCTACGAGCACCGCTGCACCTACTGCGGCGCGAAGAGCACGAGCAAGACGCCCGAAGAAGGAGAGTGCGAGGTCTGCGGTGGTCGTACCGTCCCCAAGAAGATCCAT
>DASSJP010000666.1:0-3169 GCA_035691165.1 Rubrobacter sp. | reverse complement strand
TATCACACAAACCCTCTACCGACCTTACAGCGCAAGATTGGGAAGCAAGTGGTACAGCAGTCGCTACCGGCTGATGATAAAGAGCCCGAAGTAGAGTTGTCTACCATGACGTCAGCTCGCTTTACGCATGATTTCAGCCGGATACCGTTGTACCCACCAGAACGCACCAGGGTTCAACCGAAGCTGACGGTCGGCCCTCCGGCAGACAGTTTCGAACAGGAGGCGGAACGTGTAGCTGATCAGGTTATGGACCGGCGTAAACCACACCAACAGCACGCTTGCGCCAATGGCGGCCGGGGTCCCAAGTGCAGCAAGGAGCAGGGCGGTGACAAACGATTGCAGACCAAGCCAGTTCAGGATTATGACGCTACCGTGTCGCCCATTGTGGAGGAGACAATATCTTCGCCCGGCCAGCCGTTGGACGCGACCACGCGCGAGTTTATGGATTCACGTTTTGGTCATGACTTCAGCACTGTGCGCGTGCATACGGACGCGCAGGCGGCGGAGTCGGCCCGGGCGGTCAATGCGCGGGCCTATACGGTGGGGCGGGATGTGGTATTTGGGACCGGCCAGTATGTACCGGTGACCCACGAAGGGCTACGGTTACTGGCGCATGAATTGACACATGTTGTGCAGCAGAGTGGTCTCGGTAACATCGCTCAGCAGTCGCTTGGGGTTGCGTCGTCAGATCCTGCTGACGAGAACGTGGTCGAGCGTCCTGCGGCGAGCGCTATCTTGCGTCGCAGTGTGATCTCTACCGGCGAGCCGCCGGAAGTGAGCAGCGTTGGCGAGGGCGAATCTGCGGGGCGAGGCTATGCCGCGCCAGCAGCACCACCCCGTGCTGGCGCCATCCCGAGTCCCGAGACCTGCCCGCCTCCCGAGGGCATAAGCTGTCCTCCAGCCGCAAGTTCTCCCGGTGCTGTCGCCAATACACTGATCTTCCCCGTCAATGTGGCCACACTCGATGCTACGCAGCGGGCCGAGATCGATGCAGCAGCAGCCTCCTGGCATGCTGGCGGGGGTTCGGTAACCGTCAGGATAGACGGTTACGCCAGTGCCGAGGGTGGGTGCGCCTATAACTGGGACCTTTCCTGTCGGCGCGCTCAGGCTGTCGCCAGCGAACTGGAGAGCCCCAGCGACGGCTCGCCCGGGGTGCCGGTCGGCGACCTCGATGTGTTCGCCCACGGTGAGACTGCCGAGGCCGGGCGTGTACTGGCTCCCAACCGGATGGCGACCATCAGCATCCCGACGGCCCCACCTCCTCCTCCGGCTCCGAGCCCTCCAGTCTGCACACTGCCCGTGAGACTTGGTAGCGCTCGCGGATGCGGCTCGGGCCCCGACTTCACACACTTCGACTTCCCCTCTATCTCGGCGGGATCAGAAGCCAAGCTGGCCGCCTGGGCGGCCGCACATACGAACGGCATACCTGTACGCGCTCTTGTTACCAATACGAAGTGCGAGCTGGAGATGGACGGCGTACTGATCGGGCTCGCAGGGAGTGCTGGCCACGACGCCTTTTCCCGGTTTGCTGCCGGTACTGGTGGCACTGCGTCCCACGGCCCGAGCAGCACGTTAGGAGCGATGGCCCTGACTTCAGGGTCGTTCCTGGGGGCTGTGGCCCGGGTCCAGGCCGACATCGAAGCGCAGCTCGCCGCCCAGGCAGCCGGTGGCGTGCTGGATCCTTGCGCGTTATCGGTGACGCCGCCCGCCATATCCTTCGACTTCTCCGACGGCGTAGCCCTCAAGGCGGTCATCGGCGGCACCCAGGGCGAACAGCTGTTTGCGACCGGGTTCACCGGCAACATTCCCATGCGCAGCTACTCCATCGACCTGCGCTTCGTCATCTGTGACGACTTCGGCGTGGACGAGTCGGATCTCTACGCCCCTGGTCTCTTCGCGTTCTGGGTCCTACAGCACGAGCGGAGCCGCACACGCTATGCCCCTTTTATCAATGAGCTCGATCTCCCCGTAACCGTGAGCGGAACATATTGATATTGGTTCTGTTTGTGTGTTCTACCGAGCCCAGGTGGCGGCCTCGCTATGATGGCTATTTGCTTGTACCCGCTGGTCGTATCTTCGGAATCGCCGATTGCCAGGAAGGCCAAACTGCTTCTACATTGGGCCTGAAACCCACGATATAGGGGACACAGCGCTTCGAACGCCAGCAGAATTGTACCCCTGAGATTGACGTTGGCATCACCATTGTGGGGAGCAACTGGTCATACGGAATCCAGTCAATTGCTGGCGGAAGGGGAACTTCTGTATCCCGAATTCCAACCCTCCGAAGCGCCCCTCGACTCCCGAACGGCGGCGTATGGAACCCTTCTCCCGGATTCCGCTACGATCGCCGCGATCGTCAGCGGCGCTCCCTGGTTCCCGGCGGCATTGGCTGTCTGTCGTGCCCCACTTTCCTTTCTGCTTGAATATGAATGTCGCCGATATCTGGTTGTAGTCAGCAAACAAGCCCTGATCTGGATAGAGAGCGGAAGGGAGCATCATGCCGGAAACCGAAGCCCTCGTCTTCGACCTGGAGCAACCACGCACCGAGAGGATGCCGATCCACCCTGCCCACAAACAGGCCGGCTACTCCTACCTTCTGCACCGCCACCACGAGGACGAGTACAACCCGGAGGAAGCCGGCCCACGTACCGGTGCAGCCGGCGTACTCATCTGCGGTGAGCACACCGGCACCCACATAGACGCCCTCTGCCACCAGTCAGACGCCCTCGTGCTCTGTGGCGGCGTCCCCGTGGAGGAGGTGCAGTCCCCGCGCGGCTTTACGCGGCACGGGGTCGAGGAGATACCTCCCATAGTAGCCCCAGGCGTCCTCCTCGACGTCGCGGCGAAGGACGGCGTGGAGTCCCTGGAACCTGGCCGCGTCGTCACGGCCACGGACCTGGAAGAGTGCTGTGAACGGCAGGGCGTGGGAGTCGAGGCCGGGAGCGTTGCTCTCGTGCGGCTCGGCAACGCCAGCTTCTGGGACGACGAGGAACGCTACCTGGGTGGTCCAGGGATGGATGGGAGCGCGGCGCGCTGGATGGCCGAGCGGGAAGTGCTCGCTGTCGGGGCCGACAACATGGCGTGGGATGCGCCGGGAGTCAAAGACCCCGAACTGGGGTGCCTGATGCCGGGACACCTGATCCTGCTGGCGAGGCATGGCATCTACATA
>DASSJP010000665.1:0-2242 GCA_035691165.1 Rubrobacter sp. | reverse complement strand
CTCCAAAGAATCTCTCGTAGAAGTAATCGCCCGGGGATACCCAGCGCTCGGTTCTCGCGAAGACCTCGGGGTTCTCGCGGCTCAGCCAGAGAAGCTTGGCGGGCCAGTAGCTGGAGTGGAGCACGCACCCCGTGCGGCGGTGGATGGCGGCCTCGTCCAGTCGTTCGCGCAGCTCCCGTGCCGCAGACGCTGCGCGGCGGTCGGCCCAGTATAGAACCGGGGTGGTGGGACGGCCGTCCCGGTCGAGGCCGATGACGGAGTGCCAGAAGGTACTCATGGCGGTACCTGAGACCCTGGCGTCTCCGGCCCTCTCGAGGGCGCCGTCTATCGCCCGGATGACGAGGTCGAGTAGTGCGTCAGCATCGACGGCTACGCCGCCGTCCGGGGTGTACTCCAGCTCGTAATCGAGCCTTGCCTCCGTGCCCTTCTGTAGGGTGCCCGAGCCGTCGTAGAACTCGGCCCGCACGGCGGAAGATCCCAGATCGACTGACAGGACCCTCTCACTCTCGGCTCCAGGACTCATGCAACCACCCCCGATCAGAGCTACCCGCCGTCAGTTTAGCAAGCCAGCGCGACCATCCTCGGAAGCATGAGCGTATGTTTACGCGGGTCTCTCGCGGGTACGCAGGGCAGTAGGTGAAAGCGTTGCGAGGAGGAGCGCGTCGTGGCTAGCGAGGAGAGGTTGCGGGAGCTCGAGGAGAAGTACGAGGGATACACGGTCTACGATAATCGGGGGGAGAGGATCGGGAAGGTAGACGACCTCTATATCGACGAGGCGGACCGCGAGGAGTACATCGGGGTCAAGATGGGCTTCCTCGGACGCAAGTCCACCCTGATCCCCATGGACATCGTCAGGGTGAACGAGGAGGACAGGGCCATAGAGGTCTCGGAGTCGAAGGACCATGTGAAGGACGCCCCGAGCTTCGACGACGACGAAGACATCACTCCGGAGTACGAGGAGCGCATCCGCAGCCACTTCGGCCTGCAGGCGCACGATCCCTCCGGCTCTCGCGGCGCCTACGCCGGTTCTTCAGGAGCCGCCGCAGGAGCACACGAGGGGCGCGAGAGCGACCAGGACTACTCGAGTCGGGAGGACCAGGACCGGGATGATAGCGGGCATGCCGGGCGCGCGGAGAGCGAATCGTCCGCCGGTGGTGCCGCAAGCAGGTTCGAGCGCGGTAGCTCCACGGAAGGCTCCGCCGGGTCCGGAGAATCCACGGAGCAGGGGGGAGCGACAGGGACGCCGAGGACTCGCGAGACCGAGGAGACCGAGACCTTCGAGGAGGGCGGCCGTACGAAGGTCCGCCGTCGCATCATCCGCGAGGAGATCATAGAGGAAGACGCGTAGGGGCGGTTCGCGGTGTAGGGGTTGTACGCGGACGGTCCTACGCCGGCCAGCGTCCGCCGGGCAGGTACGCTCCGGCCTGTTGCCTGAGCTCGTAGGCCCAAGCGAGCAAGGGCTCGCCGCGTGATTGCACGGGGATGAGCACCCGTCGGTAGAGCCTATTCTCGCCCGGGACGTAGCCCTCCAGTGCGTCGAAAACTATGAGCCTTCTCTCGGGGTCTGTGAAAGTGAACAACTCGCCGTGGACTGTGTCCCACGCGGGCTCGGAGGCCAGCGGCGCCGGAGCCGCTTCCAGCTGCTTCTCCGTGTCGGCCAGGTAGTCGGTGGTGCCGACCGCCCGCACGTCTCGCCCATAGACGCGGAGGCCCGGAAATCCGAAGGGAAGCTCGTAGAGGCGGCCCAGGGTAGTTGCCGGCTCGACCCGTAGCGCGGCTCGACAGAAACGGTCGTGGTTGCTCTGGCCTCGCTTCAGCGTGCCGTAGAAGAACATGCTTATGAGTGTCTCCGCCACGCCGCAGCGGTCCTTTCTACCCTGTTTCGACTTCGAGGATGCGGTCGGCGAGCTCCCTCAGATTCGCGCCGACCACGTCAGGACGTTCCACCAGCGGGTCGAGAACCATCCCCGGGCGCGCGACGAAGGCCGCCGCGCAGCCGGCGCGTAAAGCCCCTGCCACGTCCCAGGAGTGGGCGGCGATGATGCGGACCTGGCCCATCGCGACCCCGAGGCTCTCCGCGGCCATCCTGTACGGTTCGGGAGCAGGTTTGAGGCGTTTGACCGCGTCTGCGGAGAGTATCTGCTCGAAGTAACCGCGCAAGCCCGAGTTCTCCATCTGGGCTTCGGCGACCTCCCGTGTGGAGTTCGTCAGCGTGGCCATCCGGAGTCCCGCCTCGCGCAGC
>DASSJP010000664.1:0-2511 GCA_035691165.1 Rubrobacter sp. | reverse complement strand
GGTAGCGCGGCGTGCACCACGACCGACCCATCCTCGAAGAACGCACCCCCGTGTACCACCGACTGGCGATGCACGACGACCCGCACGTCATCATAAGGTACCCCGAAGAGGTGATGCGCCTCTATCACCTCCAGCCCCTTGTTCATCATCGTGGCCGAGTCTATGGTGATCTTCGGTCCCATACGCCACGTCGGGTGCCTGAGCGCATCCTCAGGCCCGGCGTCAACCAGCCTCGCCTTCTCGAAAGTAAAGAACGGCCCCCCCGACGCAGTCAGCAGGATCCCCCTTATCTCCTCTTCCTTCCTCCCTTCCAGACACTGGAAGATCGCCGAGTGCTCGGAGTCAACCGGTATTATGTGGTTATCTTGCGCGAGGTGCATGACCCACTCGCCGCCTGCGACGAGCGATTCCTTGTTGGCGAGGGCGAGGCGGTTGCCAGCCTGGAGGGCGCCGACGGTGGCTGCGAGGCCTGCGAAGCCGACTATGCCGTTGAGAACGACGTCGGAAGGAACGCCGGCCAGGCGTTCGGCTGAGCCGGGACCGGCGAGGACTTCGGCGGCGAGGCCTTCGAGGGGGCTTGCGTCGGTCGATTCCAGGGCTAGGTATTCAGGGTTGAACTCGGCGGCCTGGATGGCGAGCTCTTCTGCGTCGCTTCCTGCTGAGAGGCCGACGACGTCGAAGCGTTCCGGATATCTACGGACGACGTCGAGGGCTTGCTGACCGATACTGCCGGTCGAGCCGAGAATCGTGAGTCGTCTCATTGTAGTGTGGGATCCAATCTCATACGAGTAGGGAGATATAGTATACCGCTGGGGCCGTGAACAGCAGGCTGTCTACCCTATCCAGGACGCCGCCGTGGCCAGGAAGGAAGGTCCCGAGGTCCTTCACGTCGAGAATCCGCTTCAGGGATGATTCGAAGAGGTCCCCGCACTGGCTGGAGACAGAGACCCCTGCGCCGATGATCAGGGCTTTCGCGACGGTAAAGTCGAGGAGCTGGTATGACAGCGGGGCGATTATGAGAATGGTGAGGAGGAGGCCGCCAACGCCGCCCTCGATGGTCTTGTTCGGACTCAGGCTAGGGAGGAGCAGGTTACGGCCGAAGAAGCGTCCGGCGAAGTACGCGCCGGAGTCGGAGATCCAGGGCCCAACAACGGCGATGAGGATGAGCACGACGCCGTAGCGGGAGCGCGGAAAGAGGACGAGATGCGCCAGCGGGACACCGACCCATAGGGACATGAGCAGGACGGCGAGGACGGCACGCAGGGTCCTGGTCTCTGGCCTGCCGGCGAGCCAGAACAGCGCCCATGGCAGGCCGGCCACCGCCCCTGCGAGGATACCGGTCTCGTGGTATGGAACTGAGAGCAGGAGCGGGAGCGCGCCTGCGCCCAGTGCCGCCACGAAAGGCAGCGGCTCCAGGGCGCGTGAGAGCTCGTAAGCAGCACCGGCAATGACAACGAGGAGGACAGTGAGCACGGCCCATTTCCCCAGCGCGATGCTGGCGAGCGCGATCGGCGCCAGTACAAGGGCTGTGACTGCCCTCCACCGGAGCACGGTAAGCCTAGACGCCGCCCCGGCGCCTGGACCGGGACGCGAAAGACTCGAGGGCTTGCAGAAACTCCAGCGAAGAGAAGTCGGGCCATAGCGTGTCGGTCACGTAGAACTCAGCATAGGCAATCTGCCAGAGCAGAAAGTTCGAGACGCGAAGCTCGCCGCTGGTACGGATCACAAGGTCAACCTCGGGCACCTCGGGGGCGTAGAGGTAGTTGGCAAAGGTCTCTTCGTCAACCTCGTCCGGTGAGAGGCCGTCGGCGACGATCCTGCGGGTGGCGTCCACGATCTCAGAGCGTCCTCCGTAGTTGAGCGCGATGTAGACGTCGAGGCTGTCGTTGGAAGCGGTGAGCTCCTCCGCCTCCTGCATGGCATCGAGCACTGAGGCGGGAAGTTGATCCCTTCTTCCGAGAAAACGGAGCCTGGCTCCACGCTCGTTCAACTCGGGCACCTTCGCACGGGCCGTTTCCAGGAAGAGCTTCATGAGGGTCTTGACCTCTGTCTCGGGGCGGCCCCAGTTCTCTGTGGAGAACGCGTACAGGGTCAGTGTCTTCACCCCGGCCTGGCCCGCGGTCTCGAGCAGAGGCGTCAGCACGGAGACACCTGCCCGATGGCCAGCGGCGCGAGGTAGCCACCTTCTCTGCGCCCAGCGACCGTTACCGTCCATGATGATGCCGACGTGTCGAGGCAAACTGCTAGCGGTCATCGTTGCGGGTGCCCCATTGATCTCGTAGGCTCGATGAAAGCCATGGGGATTTTTTCCAGACTCGGTACGCTGATCAAGTCGAACATCAACGACCTCATCACGAAGGCCGAGGATCCCGAGAAGATGTTGTCGCAGGTGCTGCTCGAGATGCAGCAGCAGCTGGTCGAAGCGAAGAAGGCTGTGGCCATCGCGATTGCCGACGAAAAGAAGCTGCAGAAGCAGTACACGGCGGAGACCGATAAGGCCAAGGAGTGGGA
>DASSJP010000663.1:0-3155 GCA_035691165.1 Rubrobacter sp. | reverse complement strand
CGAAACTGATACTTTTGACCTCCATGGGGCTGCGTGGCGAAGCCGAGCAGGCAAGGAGGGTGGGATTTTCTGCTTACCTGACCAAGCCGGTGAGGCAGTCCAAGCTCTACGATGCAATAGCCACGGTTGTGGGCTCTCCCGCTGCAGCGAGCTCAGCGCCATCGCCTTCCGCTGCACCCCTTCTCGAGCGACGTAGGGCCGGGGAAGCCTCAACCCTCGCTCGCGGGCGACTCGCCCGCGTTCTGGTGGCAGAGGACAATCAGGTGAACCAGAGGGTCGCCGTAATGATGCTCGAGCGGCTCGGATACCGCGCGGACGTTGCGGCAAACGGGCTAGAGGCAACAGAAGCCCTCTCTCGCATTCCCTATTCAGCGGTGCTTATGGACGTGCAGATGCCTGAGATGGACGGATATACGGCTACCAGACAGATAAGGCGTCGGGAGGGAGACGCACGCCGCACTCCGATAATCGCGATGACGGCCAACGCCATGGCCGGAGACAGGGAGAAGGCCATAGAGGCAGGCATGGACGACTACGTCCCAAAGCCCGTAAAGCGCGAGGAGCTGGAGGCGGTGCTGGAACGCTGGATCGACGCTAAAGATGAGATCGACCACGAACCCGGAGACGATCCTAATCGGCAAGACGCAGAAAGAGAGCCGTTGGATCGGGGCGTCCTGGCGGGCTTGCGCTGGCTACAGGAAGAGGGTGATCCTGACCTCCTGAAGGAGCTGATCGGTCGGTTTTTGATCGAGGTACCGCGGCAACTCGTCGCATTGAGGAAGGCCGTGACAACCGATGATGCCCGCGCCGCCGGGGGGATCGCACGCTCCCTCCAAGACTACTCGGCTCGTATGGGCGCTGTGGGGATGGAAGTCCTCTGCACGGAGCTTCAGGGGATAGTGCGCTCCGAGGACCCGGCGGCCGCGCCGGCGCTGCTCACCAGCCTGGAAGCAGAGTTCGGGCGGGTTCGCGTAGCATTCAAGCGGGAAATTCAGTCTTCGGCATAGCGATCCGTACGCGCCGCATCCGAGGTGTTCGAAGAATCGTTTTTGAACGCAGGCGAACATGAGCAATCCGGTCATTCTCCTTGCCCAGAGTCGGGTTCGAGCACGAAGAGGTTACGTTGTCCGCTTCTGTCGTAGTGTGTCTGGTACGCTGGCCAGATCTCCACCAAGCGGGGCCAGTAGCGCCCGAGCTCCTCCTCAGTAGCCTCACGTGCCAGGTAAATGCGGACCTCTCGCCCGATCTGCACTCGTACTAACGGGTGGGCACGGAGGTTCAGCGTCCATGGATTGGGGCGCTCGAAGCCGGGATTGACGTTGCAGATGATGAGGCGTTCATCATCGCGCAGGTAGAAGAGGGGCGTGCTCCTTGCCGGTCCGGCGGCCCGTGGTTGTAAGCAGCAGGATCGGACCGATGGACCTACCCGTTGAAAGCATGCGCCCGCCGGTCAGTCGGTAGATGCGGCGATGGAGTGGCGAGATGAGGTGCTTGATCATCCACACTCCAAGCATCGTCTCGCCGAGCCGTCGAACCGGCGCGGATGCCTCGGACGTCCTGATGCGTTTGAGAACATCTCGGAGGCTCACGCTTCAACCCCTAGCACGTCGAGGCCGCACCAGCCAGACAAGTGCCAGGCCGTGGATAGCTCCCACCACGGTCCCTATAGCGATTAGGGTAGCGATCGCCAGCATTACCGTGCTCACCCCTCTTCCTGCCGAGAAGATGAAGTTCGCACCAACGAACGCCAAGATCATCCCCGGCACCCAGGCCAGGGCGTTCGCGGGTATCCACAACGCGGCTCGCGGGACGTGGCGCCGCAACACGAACCATTGTGGTGTGCCGAGTATCGTCCCGGCAGCTAATCCCATAAGAGCAGCCAGGCTATACACCATCGCCTCGCTGGGCTCAGAGCCCCTGGCCTCTGACCCCGCGCTCATGAGGGTGCCCGGAAGCATTCCCAGCGTCCAGGCCACGAATGCTCCTAACGCGGTTGCATAGACCCACGCCAGCCACTTCATGGCCGGGAAGGGCCGCCTGAGCACAAACCACTGCGCCGTACCCACTACCGTTCCCTCTATGAGGGTGCCGGCCAGCACCGCGACGGCGACGGTTGTAAGGGCGACGAGGATGCCAGGTGCATCCAGGTATGGGAAGAGAATAGCTCCTATTCCAAAAGCTGCACCCAGGCCTACGGACTCAGCCAACGAGTTGGCCAATACCCACCTGACCCACAATCCCACTGCGCTATCTGCTTGCTTGGCTCTCTCACCCATCTGTGTCTACCTCCGAACCTCCCTACATGAGATGAGATTTCCTATCCTTATTAGGGCGTTGTCCTGGGCAACCTGAAAGAGGTCGTGTGGGTCTTCCGGTTGGTCGTTCTCATCTAACTCCACGTCCCAGTACCTCCGGTAGGCAGGCACCTTCCGAAGCACGGTGAGAAACCCTCCCTCCTTAACGGCCTCCTCACCCTCGAATACCTGTCCAACGCCCTTCAGGGTCTGACCTCGCACGCGCACCGTAACCGGAGCACTACCGCGCAGGTTCCTCCACCAGAGGCGATTTCTGGGGCTCACCGCGAGCAAGGTATGATCGTCCCACACGTAGTTGAC
The DNA here is from genome assembly GCA_035691165.1 of Rubrobacter sp. GTDB lineage: Bacteria > Actinomycetota > Rubrobacteria > Rubrobacterales > Rubrobacteraceae > Rubrobacter_D. Next base: position 540 of record DASSJP010000663.1, on the reverse strand, counting down.
CGGCGTAGTGTAGGTCCTTCCGCTCTTGCGCCCGACGAAGGAGATCAGCATCGTTGAGCTGCTCATCAGATGGTGTAGCGGGGAGCGCAAAAGCCAACTCACCATCGGGTTGTAGAGTTTCTGCCAGCACATGCGGGGTCGCTCCAGTCTGTGACCTCTGAATCAACTGTAGCGTTGGTGAGCAATATCGGCTTGAGCAAGATAGATCAATTGCCTGGTCAGGTCGTGCTATTTGCTTTGTGGATTAGCATCGAAGGCTCACATCAGCTGGCAGGACAATTCGTAGTATTGCGCTTCTGCGAGCTTGGATGAACGGATCCAAGCCACGGTAGAGGCAGGCATCATAATCTGCTACTCCGACCGTAGCTGAGTAAGGCATATGACGCCAACAGTCCAGACTGCCGGGGAGGGGGTAATAGGCTCGCAGAAGTCGCCAGTGCCGTTCAGGTCGTCACTACGCTAAATCTCACCTTCAGCCGCCTTCGGGCTGCTCGCTGGGGGTTCATGGCCTCGTGCAAGCGGGGTTATACAGCGCGCTGG
>DASSJP010000662.1:0-4549 GCA_035691165.1 Rubrobacter sp. | reverse complement strand
ACGTACGCTCTTCGCGGCGACCCTGCTCGTGATCGTCTTCTCTGTGACCCTCGTCGGGGCGCAAGCTATCTGGAACCTGGAGCAAGCCGCAGGACCGAGCACGCGCCTCAAAGACAGGCCCCCACCGGCTGACGTCGTGGCCGCGGGCTCGTGGCTCAAGGAACACAACGAAGGCGGCAGTATAGTCGCTACCCCTTACCTGGAATACGTACCGAGCCGCGCCATGCTCGCGATGGGCGGATATACAAGGATGCAGTCCTACGACGCCGCCAGGATACGCCGCGCGAGGGACCTGCCTCCCTTCGGGGCTGGTCAGCTTTGGGACGCGCTGTGGGTGCTCCAGCACCCGGTGGGCGAGCACACCGCACAGCTCCTGAAGGAGTACGACGTCCGCTACGTCGTTTTCCACAAACGCTATCCCGGCGTTGACTGGCACCCCTTCGCGCTCCAGAAAGGCCTCTACAGGAAGGCCTTCGAGAACGGGAGCGTCATAATCTTCGCGCCCCGCGAGGACTAGCATCCCTGGAAGCCGGGTCCCGCAAAGTTAAACGGATCCAAAAGCAAAGCAAAAAATTGGTTCAATGCCTCAAGGAAACACGCTGACCGGGTGGCGGTTCGGGAGGACCTTGTTAAGCTATCCGGCGTGCGTTGGCTAACGAGGAGAGTAAGGCGTGGTCTTTGACCTGATCCGGGCGCTGTCCGCGGCGCTCGTCGTCGCGGTCGCGCCGGGGTGGTTCTGGGCCGGGCTGCTGCGAGCTTCGGGGGACTACGCCGAGCGTCTGACCTATTCGACGGCGCTCTCGCTAGCGCTGGTGCCTGCCGTGGCGCTGATACCAACGCGACTTCTGGGGATGGGCATTACGCTACCCGTGGCCGTCGGCTGCGCGCTGGTCGTGTTCCTGGCGGGTCTCGGGGCGTACCTCCGATTCGGTGCGGCCAAGGGGTCCGACCAGCCCATCTACCCGGCACCTGCCTCCGCCCTCAGCGCACCCTCGCTGGCGCTGCTCGTGCCTGCGTTCGTACTCTCGTTCGGGGTATTGATCGGCGTGATCCCCGGCGTTCCCGTCTGGATTCGCGTCACCGGAGCGGTCGATCCCGGCCCGCGGGTTCTGGTGGTGTGCGCGCTGCTCGTGCTCGCGGCGGGGATCGTCCATCTGTTCATGTTCGTGCGTACGGCAGGATCAGAGGAGGAGGTTGTGGAACCCCCCGGGTTCCCTGGACCGGTCTTGCGCCGGCTCCTGCTCCCCGCCGTGCTCTTGCTGGTGCTCGCGCGCGGCTACCTCGGGCCCGTGTTGCACGACTGGCCTTTCATGCGCGGCGTAGACCATTACTCCCACGCAGTGATGGCGGAGCGGATGATGACAGTGGGGAAGATCGAACCTTACCTCATCTACCCACCTGGCTTCCACACGATGACCGCTGAGATCTCACGCCTCAGCGGCCTCGAGCCGCTGGAGATCTTCCCCGTCCTCGGCCCTGCGCTGCTCCTCCTGCCGGCCCTCGCCCTCTACGCGCTCGCGAAGCGATTGTGGGGGTGGGAGTACGGGGTGGCCGCGGCGCTCCTCTCTGTGCTCATCGGCGGCACCTACTACTACTTCAACGACGCGATGTACCCAAACCTGGTGACCTCGCAGTTCCTTCTGGTCCTCGCACTGGCTTCGCTGGTAGGCGTCTACTCGGCCCCTTCCGCGCGTAACGGGCTCCTGCTTGCCTTGCTCGGCTCTTCGGTCGTGCTATACCATCCCGTCGCGAGCATGTACCTGGCTGTACTGCTTGCGCTGGTCGGGGTTTACTTCGTTCTGCCCCTGCTCTTCCGCGACAGGAGGACGGGCGTGGCGCTCTTGCTCTCGTTCATCCTCCTCGGCGCTCTCTCAGTGTTGTACGCGTGGAACACCTATGATCTGGGACAGGCGCTCGTCGGTCTGGTCGACAGATCCGGTGAGAGCAGTACGGGCGACGCCGTAAAGATGGCGGTAGGGACGCAGAGGCCGTACGAGATCAGCTCGCTGATAGGGAGCATGATCTCGCAACCGGTGGCCTGGCTCGGACTCCTTGGAATATTCCTGCTGGTGGGCGACGGGAAGAAACAGATGGGAGTTCCGGCGGCTATAGCGCACATCACGCTGTTCCTGTGGACCCTGCTGCTGTTCGTCGGCAGCCGCGCGTCGCTGACAGGCTTCCCCCAGCGATTCGGACGCGACCTCGGCGTGCCGTTCGCCCTGCTCGGAGCGCTGGCCCTCGTAACCATCTTGAGGTCCCTCTGGAGGCGTGGACAGATTGCCGCGGTCTTCGTTACCTCCGTCGCGGCACTCCTCTCGGTGGCGCTGGTGGGCATGCAGACGGCGCAGAGCCTCAATTGGGCCTCCCATCCCAGCGTCCAGATGACGATAACGCCCCAGATCGCCGCCGCGGGGGAGTGGCTCGAAGACCACAACAACGGCGGCAACATCATCGTGAGCCCGCACGTCAACCAGGTCCCGAGCCGCATGATGCTCGCCATGGGCCATTACTCGGCCCTCCAGTCGTTCGAGCTTGGCCAAGTCATGAAGCCCAGGGATATTCCGCCAACAGGACCCAAACCACTTTGGGACGTCCTCTGGCTGATGACACACCCTGACAACCGGCGCTCGGACCACATCATCCGCGAGTACGACGTACGCTACATCGTGCTCTACAAGAACATGCCCGACAGACCAACCCAGGACTACTGGCTGTCCTTCAAGAACCACCCCGACCTGTACCGGACGGACTTCGAGAACAGGGACGTCCTGATCGTCGAGAGACGCCGGTAAAGGAAGCGCGGGTATAATCCCTCCGCGGCGAGATCCCTGGCCAGAGATGAACTACGAGACAGTGAACCGGAAGCGTACTGGCATTGGCTTCGTGCTTGCGGTCTACGCGGCGAGCCGTATGTTCTACCTGATCTCCGGCTCCCTCTTCGCGACCGTCGTGCCCACATCCAGCTTCCAGCGCATAACCTCCGACGTGCCCTCAGGCAGCATGAACATCTGGTCGCACTGGGACGGGGAGCACTACGTGGCACTGGCCATGGGCGGATACCTCAACCCCCCGGACAACGTCTCCCCTGCCTTTTTCCCGATGTATCCACTGCTAATGAGATCGTTTTCAGAACTCTTCGGTGGTCCTCTCAGTAAGGAAGCCCTCTCAGTTTGGGGTCCACTCCTCTCCCTCGCCTTCTTACCCTTCGCCCTCTACTTCATCTACCACATCGCTCTTGACGGTTGGGGAGAGAGGGTGGCAAGGGGAAGTGTCCTGGCCATAGCATTGTTCCCTACGACATTCTTTTTGAACGCAGCATACACGGAGAGTCTGTTCCTGGCGCTCTCAGCGGGAAGTATATGGGCGATGAGGGTAAGGAAGGACTTGCTCTTAGCGTGTGTGCTTGGGGGGTTTGCTGCTGCGACGAGGAATGTGGGGATGTTTCTGGTGGTGCCACTGATGTATGAGTGGGTAAGGGGAGGGGGAATGGAGGAGGGGAGAGAGAGGCTAGGGGGGTTGGCAAGTCTGGCACTGGTGCCGGGTGGGCTAATAGCATACATGGGGTATCTGTGGCTGAGGTTTGGGGACCCTCTGCTCTTCTATTCCGCTCAGGAATACTGGAACAGGAGGCATACTGACCCGGTGACCCTGGTAGCCAATATCATCTCCGAGGCCTTCGAGAGTTTGGGTAGTCTCTTCGGGGCGCAGCCCCCTGCGGCTTCGGCGCTCGGAAACGTGGTAGAGCGCCTCCACGGCGCGAACGATTTCTATGCTCTTCTGTTCTTGCTCTTCACGTTGGCGCTCTTCGCGCTCGGGTTCAGAGTGCTTCCGCTCTCCCTGAGCCTGTACACCCTCTTGCTCCTCATCTCAGCCGTCACCTTCGGGAAGCCGGAAACCCCCCTGATGGGCTTCTCACGCTACATTCTGGTCGCCTTCCCACTCTTCATAACGCTTGCGACGCTCCTGGAGAGCAGGCGGGCGATGGGCGCCTGGCTCTCCTTCAGCGCCGCAGTCTCGCTGGTTTTCTGCGCCTTCTTCGTAAGCTGGCGTTTCGTGGCGTAAGCCGGGCGATGGTCAGAAAGTACACCGGGATGTGCGCGCTAGCTACGGTCCCATCCGGTAGCCGCGACTTTATGCAGCGTTCCTACATTGTGCGATTGCGGATCGGACCTCGTGGTCAGCGAATAAAGGCTTCAAGAGCGGCTTTGCTCCGACACCATTAGCGTGCCAGAGACAGCTTGCAGACTAGATCTAGGACGTTCAGTGAACAGGGGCAAGGGGGAGGGAGGCCCGGGCCTCCCTCCCCCTTGCCGCGGCCTGCTAAACGAGGAGCTCGCATCCGTACTGGCGAGCAACGGCTCCTAATTGCTCCATCTCGGCCTCATCAGGCAGGCCTTCGGGAGGGGGTGGCAGGGTGCGCTCCTGCGCCGGCTCACTGGTAGCGTAGATGAACTCCTCAAAGCCTGGAGGCGAGAGGATAAACAACAGTTTCGCTGGTCCCGAGTCGACGGTGTAGCGGTGAGGGACATCCTTAGGGCCAAAGAGGAAC
>DASSJP010000661.1:0-17344 GCA_035691165.1 Rubrobacter sp. | reverse complement strand
GGGAGACGTTGCTCGTCCCTGAGAACGTTCTGCAGAACTTGCGTATCGGCCATGGCCGGCCCCCTGCCTACTGCTCGTGCTCCGTCGCGGCTTCCTTGATCGCGTGTCCCCCAAACTCGCCGCGCAGGGCGGCGATGACCTTCATGGCGAAGGAGTCGTCCTGGCGGGAGGCGAAGCGGGCGAAGAGGGAACCCGCTATGGCGTTGGCGGGCACGGACTCGTCTATTGCTTCGAGCACGGTCCAGCGTCCCTCGCCAGAGTCCTCGACGTAGCCGCTGATGCTGTCGAGGTTGGCGTCCTTCTCGAAGGCGCTCTCGGCGAGTTCCAGCAGCCAGCTACGGACGACACTGCCCTGGTTCCACAGGCTTGAGAGGGCCCTCAGGTCGTAGTCGTAGCGGGACTTCTGCAGGATCTCGAACCCCTCCGCGTATGCCTGGAGCATCCCGTACTCGACGCCGTTGTGGACCATCTTGGCGAAGTGCCCGGCGCCGGCGTCCCCGAGAAAAGCGTATCCGTTCTCCGGCGCCAGCGTCTTGAACGCCGGCTCGACGTGCTCGAAGGCGTCGGCGTCGCCCCCGATCATCGTGCAGTAGCCCACGTCGTAGCCCCAGATGCCTCCCGAAACGCCAGCATCAAGCCACCTGAAGCCCTTGTTCCTGACCTCCCTGGCCCTCGCCACCGAGTCGCGGAAGTAGGAGTTGGCCCCGTCCACGACGATGTCGCCAGGGTCGCCAAGCTCGGTGAACTTCTGGATCATGTCGTCCGTCACGTCCCCCGCAGGGAGCATGGTCCACAGCACCCTGGGAGGCTCCATCTTCTCTACGAACTCCTCCACGCTGTAGGCACCCTCGGCCCCGTGCTCGACGGCCTCGTCCACCTTGCCGGGCGAGCGGTTGCCCGCGATAACGCGGTGGTCGCCCTTGTCCACGAGCCTGCGCACCATGTTGAAGCCCATCCGCCCCATTCCCCAGATGCCGATGTCCATGTCGCTCCTCCCTCTGGTCGGCAGGTTACAGCTCGTTGGGGCGGTTCACGAACCGCCCTTACAGATTTTACTGATGCCTGTAACCTGAAGCCTAACTTACTAGCTGGCGGCTCTTGTTCTCTATCTCCTGCAGCATCTCGTTGAAGGGGTCGGCGAATTTCTGGATGCCCTCCTTCTCTAGTACGTCGGTAACGTCTTCGTAGTCGAGGCCAACCTCCCTGAGTTGCTTGAGGAGTTGTTTGGCTTCCTCGACACCCTCCTCCAGGGTCGGCCTGATGTCCCCGTGGTCCATGACCGCTTCTATGGTCTGCTTGGGCATGGTGTTGACGGTCTCCGGTCCGACGAGGTTGTCCACGTACAGGGTGTCAGGGTAGTCGGGGTTCTTCGTCGAGGTCGAGGCCCAGAGCAAGCGCTGGCTGTTTGCACCGCGCTCAGCGAGCTTGCTCCACCTCGCGCCTCCGAAGACCTCCTTGTAGACCTGGTATGCCAGCTTGGCGTTTGCAATGGCGAGCTTGCCCTTGTACTCGTCGGCCCCGATCTCTTCGAGTTGCCTGTCCGCCTCGGAGTCTATCCTGGAGACGAAGAAGCTAGCCACGGAATGCACGCCCGAGGGGTCTCCCCCGCTCTCGACGAGTCTCTGGAGGCCCCTGGTGTAGGCGCGGGCCACCTCGCGGTAGCGTTCGAGGGAGAAAATCAGGGTGACGTTTATGGACTTGCCGCGTGAGATCATCTCCTCAATCGCCACTAGCCCGGGCAGGGTGGCCGGTATCTTGACGAAGAGGTTGGGCCTTTCGACCATCTCGTGCAGCCTGGTGGCCTCCTCGACGGTGGCCTGCGTGTCGTAGGCAATGTCAGGCTGGACTTCCAGCGAGACGAACCCGTCCTGTCCCCCTGTCTCCTCATGGACAGGCGTGAAGATGTCGCAGGCGTCCTGTATGTCCTGCCTGGCGACCTCCCAGAAGATTTCCTTAGGGTCGTCCTCTTTCCGGGCGAGTTCCCCCAGCTGCTCGTCGTAGAGGTCGGAGCCTGCGATGGCCTTCTGGAAGATCGCCGGGTTCGAGGTGACGCCCACGATCCCGTCATCTATCATTTGCTGGAGGCCGCCGTGCTTTATGTCCTCGCGTGAGATCTCATCCACCCAGGGCGCCTGCCCCAGCTCCCTCATCTTCGCCAACCGCTCGTTCACCTTTGCCTCCTTGAGAAGCCCCGTACAGGGACGGTAGTGCATCCCGTTCTTTCAGTCTACCCCCGGATACCTCAAAGCATCCCTCCCCCGGAGCCCTGTGCCGTCCGGTATGAGCGCTCCTTACCGTCGAAGGTCGTGGATCAAACCCTACACATCCTGACCTGCAGCTCGAAATCAGGGCGACTACAATTGTGCCCGTCTTGACCGGGAGTCGACGGCAGTGTGAGGTGAGTTGTCTGGCGACCGTCAACCGCTCCGAGAACCTGTGCTCCAGGGTACAGTGTGTAAGTTCTCGCCCATCGTTCAGTAGCTATCTGCACCCCGGAAGTTCCCCATGTTTCAATGCATTGTATGTGTTACTCAGTTAGCTCGGCTTCCTTTTCGGCTTTGCCGGGGACCAACGAGAGAGGAGAACGGATGCGTACCATCGCACCTCGCCTTCCGAGGCCCCTGGCGGATCCCGGATCGGTCCTGAGCGTGATCCTCGGGGTGTTCGTCGGCGCTCTCTTCGGGGTGCACTATGAGCCCCGGACCCCAATTACACCGTCCCGACTCGCGGAGGCGGGACACACCTGGAAAACCGGGACGATTAGCATAGCCTGGCTTCTGCGCTAATCTATTCACCCGAGAGCGTAGGTGCGTACGCAATTCGCAGGTAGCAGAAGAATTGCCACGCCCGGTGGATGAATGCGGCTTCCACCTTAACTGTGCGGTTACCGCACCGAACGATAGACGCGAAACCTACAACTGACCTACTGGACGAGTTCGAAGATTTTGAACATTGGTAGGTACATCGCGATTATGATGCCGCCGACGATGCCGCCAACAACCACGATCATAAGCGGTTCTATGATCGAGGTCAGCGCCTTGACGGTAGCGTCCACCTCTGACTCGTAGAACTCCGCTATCTTGGTAAGCATGCCGTCAATGTCTCCCGTCTCCTCTCCCACGGCGATCATACGCGTCACCATCGGCGGGAAGACGGGCTCGTCTTCGAGTGGCCTGTAGATAGGGATGCCCTCCCTGATCCCCTCCCTCGTCTTCAGCAGGGCGTTCTCGACGACCCAGTTGCCCGAGGAACTGGCGGTTATCTCTATAGCCTGCAATATCGGCACGCCCGCAGCGGTCAGGGTTCCGAGGGTCCTTGCGAAGCGGGCGAGGGCGACCTTCTGGATGACGTCCCCTATCTTGAAGGGTATCCTGAGCGAGACCCTTCCCCAGACTCTTCGGCCCTGCTCCGTATTCTTCCACCGCAGGAATGCGATGACCCCACCAATCATCCCTGCGTACAGCAACACCCCGAAGATGCTGGTCAGGATGTCGGAGATGCCCATCGCGACCCGCGTCGGGAGCGGCAGCGTCCCTCCCAAGTCCTCGAACATCGTGGCGAAGACAGGCACTATGAAAATGAGCATGAACGAGGCCGCGAGTATAGCCAGGATCAGGACTATAGATGGATAGGTCATCGCGCTCTTAACCTTGCGCCTGAGCTCCTGGTCGCCTTCGAGCTGATCTGCTATCCGGAGGAGCACGCCGTCGAGGATGCCCCCGATCTCCCCAGCCCTCACCATCTCGGTATAGAGGCGGGAAAAAACTTTGGGGTGCTTGTCGAGCGCTTCGGAGAGGGCGAGGCCGGCCTCCACATCCTTGCGTACCTGCACGATCACTTCCTCGAGCTTCGGGTTGTCCGTCTGCTCGGAGAGGACGTGGAGTGAGCGTACGATCGGGAGTCCGGCGTTGATCATGGTGGCGAACTGCCGGCTGAAGACGACGAGGTCGTGTAGCTTGACTTTCTTGAATGGTTCGAGGATGTCCTTGTTAGCTACGCTCTGTTCCTTTACGTCTATGACGAGGAGCCCCTGCTGGCGTAGGTAGTAGGCGACCTCCATCCTGTCGTCGCCTTCGATCTGATCCTCGAGGATCTCGCCCTGTCGGGTGCGAGCCTTGTAAGTGAACGTAGACACTCCTCGCCCCCTTTATCTCTTGAAGCTGGTATACCCGCCGGCCCCGGCCCCGACAGCGGAGCCCCCGGCGAGGCGCCTGAGCTCCTCGGGGTTGCTGGAGCGCTTCTCGGCCTCTTCCCGCGAGATGACGTTACGCCGCAGGAGGTCCACCAGGGCCGCGTCCATGGTCTGCATCCCGAACTTGCCGCCCGTCTGCATGGCCGAGTAGATCTGGTGGTTCTTGCCCTCCCTGATGAGGTTTCTCACGCCGGGCGTGGGGACGAGTACCTCGGCCGCCACGGCCCTGCCGCTTCCGTCGCGCCGCGGTATGAGCGTCTGGGTGATGACACCCTGCAGAGCGTTGGCGAGCTGAGTCCTGATCTGGTCCTGCTGGTGGGATGGGAAGACGTCGATGATCCTGTCCACCGTCTGGGGGGCGTCCTGGGTGTGGAGGGTACCGAACACGAGGTGCCCTGTCTCAGCAGCCGTCACAGCGAGCGAGATGGTCTCGAGGTCGCGCATCTCGCCGACGAGTATTACGTCGGGGTCCTGCCTCAGCACGTGTTTAAGTGCCTGGGCGAAGCTCTTCGTGTCCTGGTTGACCTCGCGCTGGTTGACTATGCACTTCTTATGGCTGTGGAGGAACTCTATCGGGTCCTCGACACTCATGATGTGCTCGTTTCTGGTCTCGTTGATCCTGTCGATCATGGAGGCCAGGGTGGTGGACTTGCCGCTCCCCGTCGGTCCCGTCACTAGCACGAGGCCCCTCGGCTTCTCGGTGAGGTCCCTTACTGACTGGGGCAGGCCTAGCTCGCTGAGGCTCTTTATGTTGTGCGGGATCGTCCTGAACGCCGCGCCGAGCGAGCCTTTCTGGAAGTACACGTTTACCCTGAAGCGGGCGGTGCGTGGCAAGGTGTAGCTGAAGTCGAGTTCCCAATCGTTCTCCAGGCGCTGTCGCTGCTCGTTGGAGAGGATGTCGTAGATCAACTCTCTGGTCACGTTGGGGGTGAAGGGTTCATAGTCGAGAGGTTGCACCTGCCCGCTGACGCGGACCATAGGCGGCAACCCCACGGTTATGTGCAGGTCGCTCGCCCCCATCCTGATGGCGTCGAAAAGATAATCGTTGAGCCCGGTCTGTATCATAGTTCCTCCATATCTCGGCAATCATCGAACGGTCCTTGAGCTTGTTCCCTACACTACGGTGCGCAAGACCTCCTCTATGGTGGTTACGCCCCGTGCCGCCTTTATTAGACCGTCCTCCCTGAGCCGGACCATGCCGTCCGACTCCGCCACGCGGCTTACCTCATCAGTCGAGACGCGCTTGAGGATCATCTCTTTTATCCGCCCGCCCACCACCATCATCTCGTAGATTCCTATGCGTCCCCTGTACCCCGTTCCACCGCACCTGTCGCATCCCACAGCCTCGTGGAAATTCGTCCCTCCCTCACTGAAGCGCGAGAAGGGAAACCCGAGCTCGCCGAGAGTCTCTTCGTCCACATCAACTGGCCGCTTGCATCTCTCGCACAGCTTCCTCGCCAGCCTCTGGGCTATCACACAATCAACCGCTGATGACACAAGGAAGGGCTCAACCCCCATCTCTACCAGACGAGTGACTGCAGCGGGGGCGTCGTTGGTGTGCAGTGTGGCAAGAACGAGGTGTCCCGTGAGTGCAGCCTCGACGCTGATCTTGGCCGTCTCGCGGTCCCTTATCTCCCCTATCATCACCACGTCGGGGTCCGAACGCAGGATGCTCCTGAGGCCGGAGGAGAAAGTGAGACCAACCTTGGCGTTGACCTGTACCTGGTTGATGCCGCGCATGCGGTACTCGACGGGGTCTTCGACGGTGATGATATTCTTCTGGGGGGTATTTAGCTCTTCCAGGGTGGCGTAGAGGGTAGTTGACTTGCCGCTGCCTGTGGGTCCCGTCACTAGCACTGTACCGTAGGGTCGCCTGAAGATCTCCCTGTAGGTCTCCAGTACCTCGGGGGCGAAACCCAGCCCGGCGAGGTTTACCTCGACGCTCGCAGTGTTGAGCAGCCGCAGCACGACCTTCTCGCCGAAGACCGTGGGCAGGGTGGCCACCCTCAGGTCCACCTTCTGATCTCCGAGCCTCACCGAGAAGCGTCCGTCCTGGGGGATCCTTCGCTCTGCTATGTTGAGGTTAGCCAGGATCTTCAGGCGCGCAATGACCCCGTTCTGCAGACTCGGGGGCACGCTCATGATCTCGCGGAGCACTCCGTCTACCCTCACGCGTATCGTCAGCTCGCGTGCGCGGGGCTCCACGTGAATATCCGAAGCGCTTTCGCCGACCGCCTGCTGCAGGATGGAGCTGACCAGACGCACGACGGGCGCGTTGTCGGCGCTCCCTTCCCCGAGCTCGACCTCACCAACGTCCTCCAGCGCGCCGTCACCCGCGGCCTCTTCCAGAAGATCGGTGACATCCTGGCTGATCGCGAACACCTTGTTCTGGATCTGTCTTATCTCGCTCTCCAGGGCTACCACGGGCGTGACGGGGTAGCCCGAGATCATTCTCAGGTCCTCGAGGGCATAGAAATTGTTCGGATCGGTCATCGCGACGATGAGCCGCCCTTTCTCTACCCTCATGGGTATTGCCCTATGCTTGCGCAACACCTTCGGGTCCACCAGGCTGGCCGCCCCCCGGTCCACGTCCTTCTCGTTGAGCTCGACGTAGTCCAGGCGAAGCCGCTTGGCGAGGGCCCTGGCCAGGTCCGCCTCCTTTACGTATCCCAGGGAGAGCAGGATCTTTCCTAACTCACGCCTGTCGTTGCGTTGCAGCGCGAGCCCCTCTTCGAGCTGTTCCGGGGTGATCTTGCCCTCCGAGAGGAGGATGTCCCCGATCCTGCCGCTGATCGTGCCAGCCCTGGTCCGCCGGGCTATTTCTGTGGGGGTGCGGGTGTGGACGCCGTTTTGTTCATCCGCTTCATCGACGTCGCGGCTCGCCGTACCCCCCTCCGCAGCCCCGCTACCTGAGGTTTCGGATGACGCGGGATCTGCCTCGGTGCTTCCTTCCAGAGCCTCAGGAGTGCCTTCCCCGGCGCCGAAGAGGCGTATATACGCCTCTTCGAGGTCCTCCTCTGTCACGACCACGGCCCGGATGGGATGGTTGGTCATCATCCTCAAATTCTCGAGGGCATAGAGGTTTGTTGGGTCGGCGACCGCGACGATGAGCCGCCTGTTCTCGAACCGGAGCGGAAGCACCATGTACTTGCGGAGCGTCTGTTCGTCGAGCAAGTCAAGCGCCTCGCTGTCAATCTCGTCGTCGGATAGCTCGGAGATGACGACGTATTCGAGCTTCATGTGCTGCGCGATCGCCCGCGCGAGATCTGCGGCTGTGACGTAGCCTAGCGAGAGGAGGATCTCCCCCAGCCTGCGGGGATCGTTGCGCTGCATGGTAAGCGCCAGATCTAGCTGCTCGCGGGTGATCCTGCCCCCAGAGATGAGGATGTCCCCGATCCTGTCTCCACCCGTCTGGGGTTTCTGGCCCTTTACGTTTTGGACGCTCGCCCTTTTCTCACCGCTGCTCGAAGTTCTTCTGAACACTACTTCTCCCAATCATGCGAGCCGGAGGAACCGTCCGCGATAATGCTAAACACTTTACAGCCCGACGATGGGTTGCCCCTTTCGACCTGCCGTCCTGGCCGCGCGCTAGAATCCTGGCATACTGACCGGCTAGCGCCAGAGAGTTGAAGGAGGCGGCCCGAGTCGGGCGTCTTCTTCGGGGAGGAAGGGTAAGCATGATACCCAGCAGAAACCTTGACGACCTGGTCAGCCGGATGACCGACCTTGGGGGCAGCGACCTGCACTTGAAGGTGGGTGCGCGCCCGGCGATCAGGGTACGGGGACTGCTCACCCCCCTGGAGAGCCACGAGGTGCTTCGTCCCGAGGACACGCGGGACATCCTCGGGCAGATGATCCCCGAGAACCTTGTCGGCGAGTTCGAGGAAGAAGGGGAGGCTGATTTCTCCTACGCCGTGCCAGGAGCGGGGCGCTTCAGGGTCAACGCCTTCCGCCAGCGGGGATCCGTGTCCATAGTCATGCGGTTCATCCCGTTCGGGGTGCCGAGGTTCGAGGACCTGAATCTGCCCGAGGCGATCCGCCGTCTGGCCGTCGAGGAGCGTGGGATCGTCCTCGTCACCGGCACGACGGGGAGCGGGAAGTCCACGACGCTTGCCTCGATGATAGACCTCGTCAACCGCACGATGCGCAAGCATATCGTCACCATCGAGGACCCGATCGAGTTCCTCCACACCGATGCCAGTAGCCTCATCAACCAGCGCGAGGTCGGCACCGACACCGTCTCCTTCGCGCGCGCCCTCAGGCGTGTGCTGCGCCAGGACCCCGACATAATCCTCATCGGTGAGATCAGGGACTCCGAGACCGCCCAGATCGCCCTTTCTGCGGCTGAGACTGGGCACCTTGTCCTCTCCACGCTCCACACGGTAGACGCTACCGAGACGGTCAACCGCATCATCGACCTCTTCCCGCCGCACGAACGGAGCCAGGTGCGCACCATGCTCGCAGGCACCCTCAAGGGCATCATCGGGCAGCGTCTGATCCGTACCAAGGACGGCGGGCGCGTCGCGGCCTGCGAGATCATGGTTACCACAGGGCGCATCCAGGACTTCATCATGGACCCTGCCCAGACAGGCCAGATACAGCAGGCGATCTCGGAGGGCGAGTACTACGGTATGCAGACCTTCGACCAGGCCCTGCTGAAGCTGGTCGAGGAGGACAGGGTCGATTACGAGGAGGCGCTCACGGCGTCGAGCCGGCCGCAGGACTTCAAGCTGATGGTCCAGTCCCTCGGCCTCCCCAGCATGTAGGGAAGGAGTTCCGAAGAGCGCTAACTTTCGCATCCTACTCACCAGCCCGCAACGTGAAATAGAAGGTGCTGCCCTCGCCGGGCACGGATTCGACCCAGATCTTCCCGCCGTGGCGCTCGACGATCTTCTTGCAGACCGCGAGCCCGATGCCAGTCCCTGAATATTCCGTCCTGGCGTGCAACCGTTGGAAGATAACAAAGATCCTCTCCAGGTACTCGGCTTCGATGCCGATGCCGTTGTCGCCCACCGAGAAGAGCCACTCCCCGTCGAGCCGCTCGGCCCCGATATGGATCAGGGGCGACTCCCCTTCCTTTCGGAACTTGACGGCGTTGCCTATGAGGTTCTGGAATAGCTGCGAGAGCTGGACGGGGTCGCCCATCACGCTCGGCAGTTCGTCTGAGGTGACCTTCGCGCCGGTCTCCTCCAGTACCACGCGCAGGTTGGCGCGCGCCGCTTCGAGGACCAGATTGGTGTCGGTTGGGGCGAGCGGCTTGCCCCGCGTACCGACTCTGGAGTACTGCAACAGGTCGTTGATGAGGGTCTGCATGCGGTTCGCGCCGTCCACAGCGAAGGCGATGAACTCGTCGGCGTCTTCGTCGAGCCTGCCCTGGTAACGCCGGGCGAGGAGCTGGGTGTAGCTCGACACCATCCTGAGTGGCTCCTGAAGGTCGTGCGACGCGACGTACGCGAACTGCTCCAGCTCGGTGTTCGACTGCCGCAGGTCTTCCACCAGCTCAGCAAGCGCCCTCTCGGTCCGCTTGCGTGCGGCGAGCTCCCGCCTGGCCGAGTCGTGTAGCAAGGCGTTGTCCAGTGCTACGGAAGCCAGATCGGCGAAGCGGACAAGCAGATCTATCTCCTGCTCACCGAACCTCCGGTCCGGATCGGCGTATGAGAGCGCCAGGACGCCCGTCACCCGGCTGCCTGACCTGAGCGGGACCCCGGCCAACGCGCGTATGTTGTCGGGGAAGAGCTCGAGCCTGTGCTCCCAGCTCCTGTAGTCCTCCACGGTCAGCGACTTCCCGCTCTCGAAGATCTTGCCCCCGAACCCCGTGCCGGGCTCGATCCGCTGCCCCACGTAAGCCTTGAAGAGACCAGCGCCGAGCCGCATCTCCAGGGTGCCTTCGTCCTCCAGGTAGATGTATCCGTGCGAGGTGCCGACGAGTGCTGCCGCCCGCTCCAGTATGCCGCGCAGGAGGTTCGTCGGGTCGAGACGTTCGACCAGTCCCAGGGTCGTCTCGTGCAGGCTTTCGAGGTACTCGTTCTGCGTGCGGAGCGCCTCCTCGGTTCGCTTCTGCTCGGTGATGTCGAAGAGGATTCCCTGCCAGTAGAGGGGCTCGCCATCATCGTCGCACACGAGAATAGCCTCGTCGCGGACCCACAGGATCCGGCCGTCCCTGGTGAACTGGCGGTACTCCTCCATGAACGGCTCGCCCGTGCGCTCCGTGCGCTCGTCCTCGGCCAGCACCCGCTCGCGGTCTTCGGGGTGCAGCAGCCTGATGAATATATCCGGGTCGGACATCCACTCCTCTGCCGAGTAGCCGAAGAGCTCTTTGATCTGGGGGCTCGCATAGACGAGGTTCGTCTCGCGCTCTCCCGCGTCGAGTGCCTCTATGTAGGTGATCGCGGGCATCTGCTCGACGAGCGCCCTGTAGCGTGCCTCCGCCCTCCGCAGCTCCGCCTGCGAATGATGGCGTTCCGTGATGTCTCGCAGATACCCCGTGAAAGCGGGCCGCCCGCCTACTCTTATGGGGACTATCGTCAACTCGACGGGGAATTCACTCCCGTCTGACCGCATCCCCCTGAGCTCGGTCCGTTTGTTGAGTACAGGCCCCTCCCCGGTCTCCAGAAAGTGCGCCAGGCCGCGGCGGTGCGCCTCACGGAACTCGGGAGGGATGATCACGTCGGCGAGCTCCCGTCCGAGCACATCGTCTCGCCTGTGTCCGAACGTCCGCTCCGCGGCCGGGTTGAAATCCGTGATAAGCCCGGCTTCGTCCATGGTGATGATGCAGTCGAGGGCGGAGTCCATGATCGCGGTCTTGCGGGCCTCGGACTCTCTCAGGGCCTCCTCGGTCCGCTGGCGCTCGGAGATCTCGTTCTGGGCCTCCTCGTAGAGGCGTGCATTGTCCACGGCGAGCGCGGCGCGGCGGGCGAGGTCCTCCGCGAGCTCCAGGTCCTCTTCCCCGTAGCGTCTCCCCGACTCAGCGGCGACCAAGGAGATCGCGCCGAGCATCCGCCCCCGCGCGAGGAGCGGCACGACCATGTACGACTTGAGGCCGAGCGCGCGCAGCAATTCTCGCTGCTCATCGTCGCGGGCTATGTCGTCGAGGCTTGACTCTGGGATCTCGGGTACGAGTTCCGGCTCGCCCGTCCTGATCACATGGTTCACGCCGTAGGGCGCGTCAGGGTCGGGCGGGTAGCGTTCTTGCAGACTGCGGGCAAGCGCGACCTTCTCGGGGTCCTCGTGCTCGGCGGCCAGCCGCTGGAGCGAGCCGTCCTCCTCGACGACGTCGACGACGCACCAGTCGGCCAGGCGCGGCACAGCCAGGCGCGCCACGCTAGCGAGGGTCTCCCTGTAGTCGAGGGAGGACGAGAGCAGCGTGCTCGCCTTCGACAGGAAACGTAACGTCTCGTCGGTCGCGCCGCGCGTCTCCGAGTCGCTCACCTCCCCGAGCCGTCGCAGATCAGCTGGCGTGAGCCGTCGAGCAGCCTGACGAACTCGTGCGCCGGGAGCGGCCGGCTGAAGTAGAAGCCCTGGGCCTCGTCACAGCCCCGCTCGCGCAGGAAAGCGAGTTGCTCTGGGGTCTCCACGCCTTCGGCGGTCACCTGCAAGTTCAGTTCGTGGGCGAGTGAGATCACCGTGGCGGTTATCGCCGAGTCCTCAGGATCTGTCATGACACCACCGATGAACGCGCGGTCTATCTTCAGCCTGTCTATGGGGAGGGTCTTTAGCCGGTAGAGCGAGGAGTAGCCGGTCCCGAAGTCGTCTATCGAGATCCTGAGCCCGCTGACGGCCTTTTTGAGAAGTTCCACCGACCTCAGACCCGCCTCGGAGTCCTCGACCAGCAGGGTCTCGGTTATCTCCAGTTCGAGGCACTCAGGGTCCAGGCCACTCACTTCGAGAGCGCGCCCGACGGCGTGCATGAGGCCCCCGCGGCCGAGCTGGCGGGCGGAGAGGTTTACCGCGACCCGGACCGGCGCGAAGCCCGAGTCTTGCCACACGCTGGCCTGGCGGCTGGCTTCTTCGAGCACCCACTCGCCGACGGAGACTATGTGTCCTGTCTCCTCCAGCACAGGGATGAAGTCGGCCGGAGATACCAGGCCGCGCTCGTGGTGCCGCCAGCGCAGGAGCGCTTCCGCGCCCACGATGTCGCCCGTCGCGAGGTCCACCTGTGGCTGGTAGTGGAGCAGTAATTCATCCCTATCCATCGCGTACCTGAGGTCACGCTCCAGCATCAGGCGCTCCGACGCCTGGACGTTCATCTCCTCCGTATAGAACTGGTGGTTGTTCCCGCCCTCTCTCTTGGCGCGGTACATCGCTGCGTCGGCGTCCTTGAGGAGCCTGTTGTCCTTGGAGGGTGGGCTTACGGCTATTCCGATGCTCACACCCATTGGTATCTCGTGCCCGTTCACGATAAAAGGCTCGGAGAGGATCTTCACGAGATCCTCAGCGACCCGCGCGGCATCCCGCGCTTCGACCACGTCCTCGATGATGATCGCGAACTCGTCGCCCCCGAGGCGCGCCACGGTATCGCTCTCCCGAATTCGCGCCGAGATTCGGTCCCCCACCTGCTTGAGTAATGCGTCCCCGCCGACGTGTCCCAGGGTGTCGTTGACAGCCTTGAACCGGTCGAGGTCGAGGAAAAGCAGCGCGAGCATTCCTTCGCGGCGCTCGGCCCTGGCGAGCGCGTGCTCGAGGCGGTCGTGGAAGAGAGCGCGGTTGGCGAGGTTCGTTAGGGGGTCGTACTGCGCCAGGCGTGCCAGCTTGTCCTCGGCGTTCTTGCGCTCGATCGAGTAACGTATGGAGCGGGAGATCAAATCTCCGCTCTCCTGTCCTTTGACCAGGTAGTCCTCTGCGCCGCTCTGCAACGCCTGCAGGGCGACCTCCTCGTCGTCCCTGCCACTGAGGACCACGAGCGGGAGTTGCGGCGCAGCCCTCCGCATCCGCTCGACGGTATCGAGCCCC
Organism: Rubrobacter sp.; assembly: GCA_035691165.1. GTDB lineage: Bacteria > Actinomycetota > Rubrobacteria > Rubrobacterales > Rubrobacteraceae > Rubrobacter_D. Next base: position 4,203 of record DASSJP010000661.1, on the reverse strand, counting down.
GCGGAATCCGGGAGAGAAAGGTCGAGGAGCACGACCTCGAAAGGAGGACGGTCGAGCTCGTCGAGCGCTTCTCCCAAAGTGCCGACATGCTTAACGTCGAAACCCTGGCCGGTCTCGGAGAGCAGAATCTCGACGAGCCTGGCATCGCCGGGGTTGTCCTCGACCAGCAAGACCCTGACGGACGCGCGCTGCGCCACGCGAACCCCCTCAGTCATCGGGCGCCGGTGGCAGCTTCACGATGGAGAACCAGAAGTTCTCGATGGCCTGCACGACGTCGATGAACTGGCCAAGGTCTATCGGCTTGACGATGTAGGCGTTCGCGTGCAGGTCGTAGCTCTTGACGAGGTCCCGTTCGGCAGCCGAGGTCGTCAGGACGACCACGGGAACGAACCTCAGCTGGGGGTCCTCCTTTATCTCAGCGAGCACCTCCCGACCGTCCTTCTTCGGAAGGTTGAGGTCGAGCAGGATCAGGTCCGGCGGCGGCACGTGTTCGTTTTGGACCCGATGGTGCAGAAACTGCATGGCCTCAACACCATCCTCGACGTGGTAGAGCTTGTTGTGGATCTTGCTGTCCTTGAGCGCCTCGACCGCCAGGCGTGCGTCGCCGGGGTTGTCCTCCACCAACAAGATGTTGATGGGCTCCGTGTTCGGTCCATTACTCACCGGCATCCCCTCCCCCATGATCGCCCACCAGCTACGCTCTCTTTGGGCTTGACCAACACCTTCCCCGATCGTACTGCAGGATCTTCACGGATCAGATGCAAGCGCTCAATAGTGCTGCGCTCGTTCAGGCCGATCGAACTGGTCGAGATTCGCAGCCCATCATAACCATGCTTGGCAACCAGCTCGCGAACGCAGGCCTGAGGCCAGACCGTTCTTGACGACCCGTCACTCATCCCGAGCGTATCGAAGCGCGGTGTTCTGAAGATGGACCTTCCATTCGGCAACCCGGCTATCTTCCTTTCGTAAGACCCGTGGCTTTGCGCCCCCACTTCGCAGCGGGTTTGCCTTTGTCACAGAACTCATTTTACACTTTGAACCGTCTAGGGAACAGATAAGCGAAGAACCTGCATCTTCCTACAAAGCATGGTGGATGTCATGAACCAGACGCCCGCTCTATGCTGAGCGTAAGGCCCTTCGCCTACTGCTCGTAGTGTTCGTCCAGTTCCTTGTGGCTACTCTTCACCGCAGCCTTGCCAGCAGGGTAGCGAAGCTGGGGGGTGGCCTTGGTCCTGGTGGGCAAAGAAAAGCGCTACCAGACGGGTACCCGATAGGTGCCATCGAAGAGTTTACCTGGGACGATCTCGGCCTTTCGCTGCTGCGCGAGAAACACCCGAATTGCAATGGCGGCAAGGATGCCAGACCGATAGTAACGCAAGGCTGCTGAACCTACTCTCGATGTGTGCTCGGTTGCCATCCTACACTACGGTCCTGAGCACCTCTTCGATAGACGTTACGCCGCTTGCGGCCTTGATCAGACCGTCATCCTTCAGTCGCAACATCCCGGAGCGTTCCGCAGCACGTCCGATCTCACCGACGGAGGCCCGGTGCAAGATCGCCTGCCTTATCTCGTCAGTGACCACCATCAACTCGTAGAGGCCCACGCGTCCGCGGTATCCCACACCACCGCATCGGTCGCAGCCCACCGCCCTGTAGAAGCGCATCTCTTTCGGAGCATATTCGAACGGGAAGTCGATACTCCCGAGGATCTCGCGCTCTATCTCCACGGGCTCCTTGCACCTCTCGCACAGTGTCCTAGCAAGCCTCTGGGCGATCACGCAGTCCACTGCCGAGGAGGTGAGGAAGGGTTCGACGTCCATCTCCGTAAGCCTTGTCACAGCCGAAGGGGCATCGTTGGTGTGCAGAGTTGCCAGGACCAAGTGTCCGGTCAAGGCCGCCTCAACGCCGGTCTTGGCGGTCTCTGAGTCCCTTATTTCCCCTACCATCACTACATCTGGGTCGTTCCTCAGGATGCTCCTCAGGCCAGCGGCGAAAGTCAGCCCGGCCCTGGGGTTCACCTGGATCTGGTTTATGCCAGCCATCCTGTACTCCACTGGATCTTCTATCGTAATGATTTTTCTTTCGGGTAAGTTGAGTCGGTTCAAGGTGGCGTAGAGGGTGGTGGACTTGCCACTGCCTGTGGGCCCGGTAACGAGGATCGTTCCGTAGGGTCGTTCGAAGATTTCTCTGTATCGCTCGAAGTCGCGGGGGGTAAAACCGAGGTCCGTGAGGTCGGTCTGGAGGTTTGAGGTGTCCAGCAGCCGCAGCACGACCTCTTCTCCGAAGATTGTCGGGAGGGTGGCGACCCGGAGATCCACCTTCTTTCCGCCCAGCTTCACGCTGAAGCGTCCATCCTGCGGAACCCTCTTCTCGGCGATGTCCATGTTAGAGAGAACCTTCACGCGCGCGATGACCGCGGCTTGTAGCTTGGGTGGCACAACCATGAATTCACCCAGAACTCCATCTACTCGCAGGCGAACCTTAAGCTCCCGCGGCTGGGGTTCGAGGTGTATATCCGAAGCATTCTCGCCGACTGCCCGCTGCAAGATAGAGTTCACCAACCGCGTTACCGGCGCCTCGCTCGTCGCGTCTGTTGCCCCGATCTCCAGCTCTCCCTGATCATCCTCCTCCGGCTCCACGGCCTCTTGCAGTATCCCAGTGACCTCCTCGCCCGTGGAGAACACCTTGGCCTGCATCCGCTGCAGGCTCTCTCTTGTAGTCACCACGGGTACTATCGGGCAACCGCTGGCTAACCTCAGATCGTCGAGCGCGTAAATGTCGGTTGGGTTGCTCATAGCCACCACCAAGCGTCCGTCTTCCCTATACAGCGGCAGCGCATCATGCTTTCGCAGCAGCTTCTCTGGCACGAGCCCGACGGCTTCGCGGTCTACGTGCGCTTCGCTCAGATCAGCGTATTCCAGGTTCAGGCGCTGCGCCTGGGCTTTGGCAAGATCCGCTTCAGAGATGAAACCCAGCGAAACGAGAGCTCTGCCGAGTTCCATCGGATTGTCCTTTTGCCACTCCAGGGTCCTCTGTAACTGCTCCTCGGTGAGCATGCCCTGGGATATGAGAACATCCCAAGCCTTGGCTCTAATACTGAACTTCTGGCTCCTGACAGGCTCCAGCGTCCCGGCCTCTGACGTTGAGCCTTCTGGCGCGCCACCCTCGACAGGCTGACTGATCGATGCGTCGGCATTGTTCTCAGCATCCATACGTTGTTGCAGCGAGGTCACTCTGGATGCGGCGCTCAGCTTCGTCTGCAGCTGATCGCGGTCCAGCGGTTTCGTGAGGTATTCGTCTGCGCCGGCACTCATGCCTTCCAGGAGATGCTCCTCCCTCCCGAGGGCCGTAAGGAAGATGAAGAACACATGCCCGTCGTGATCTAGCTCACGCACCCTGCGGCACAATTCGATCCCATCCATGTTTGGCATCATACGGTCGCTGATGATGACGTCCACATGCGGCGTGTTCTGGAACTGTTCCAATGCCTCCAGGCCATCCCCTGCCACGTAACACTCGTGCCCGAAGTTTTCCACGGTCTTCTGCAGGATCTTGCGGGAGATGGTGTCGTCTTCGGCGATCAAAATCCTCAATTTAGATTCCCTTCTGTACCCGCCGCTGCATAGCTCGGTGGCTCAAGGGGCGCGCCAAACACGGCGGGCATAGATCTTCAGTCGGTGGCCTCTTAACTCGGATGGCGCTGCGCCGACAGCCGGCTTTCTCCTTTGCTTTCACTTTTAGACAGCCCCCATATTTGGTTCCACAAGCTTGTCGAAGTGCCTTCCCAACTCGTCAGACGGCTAAGTCAGCGCGAGGAATCAGGTTTGATCTAGCTTCCTGTCCTGCAAAACGAGTACATCCGCCCTCGCTCGATGGCATGCTATCCGGGCCAATAGAGGACGGTGAATCGGCTACGAAGAACCCTACCTCTCTGAGGCCGCCTCAGCACCTTGGAAATAGGACTTCTTTCCACGTGCGAAGCCGCCGTGCCAGGCCATCCTCCATCCCTGGATCCCTCACCAGGTTGTCTCTCGTCGCTATCTCTAATTGCCTCCGTTCTCGGGACCGGGTTCGTAGTAGGAGTCGTTTTCTCCTGCCTTACTTCGTCGCTGGCGGCGAGGTCTCTCTCGTCATGAGACTAGGGGCCGTCTTATCCGAGATATTGGTTACGAGAAGTTATTCCGCTTGAGCTCCGAGTAGGCA